>CAYRBS010000018.1:0-18929 GCA_964422335.1 uncultured Mariniphaga sp.
CGGGCTCTTTCTCATATCTTATTTCTTACTACTCTGTACTTATTTATCCCATTCCGGCAACCTGCCGGGTGTCCATGGCGCGTTCAGTTTGTTGAGTTCGTCTTCCATTGCCGGAATGTCTTGCTCAACTATCCGTTTCAGCGCATTCAGTACCGGCGGAAACTCTTCTTCCAGTATTTCATAACCCTGTTTTTGGGTGGTGGTAATTCCGCTGGTTGAATTGGCGGTAGCATAGGTAATGTGTCCCAGCCGGTCGTAGAGCGGAACCTGTGCCGGTGGTACTTCTTCCCCACTGGCTTTTGCAGGCACACCGTTCATTTTAAAGTTCAGCTCTTCCAGTTCTTTGCCCAGTTCGCGGGCCCTGTCCATTAATTGCTGACTGGCACCGGGAGTGGAATAAATGGCTTCTTTAAAGTGTTCCACTTTTGCAATCATTTCGTCGAGGAGGCGGTTGCTGCCCACCATGGCAATGGCCAGTTTGCCTGCTTTTTCGGTGAATTCCACATTTTCGCGGTAATCGTCAGCAGGCAGAGTGGTGTTGTTCAGTTTTGTACAGGTGAATTCCACGGGGCCGGCCAGATCAGTCAATTCGCCTTCGTGCCAGAGTTTCATATCCACCGAATAGTTTCCCGGAAAAACAAGAATACCATTGCCACCATTGCCGCCCGAGGTGGGGTCGAAACTGTTGTTTACCTGCACTGCCGTAGGTTTGGCATAACGGAGATCCCAGTTGATGCGGTTGATGCCTTTGGAAGGTGCTTTGGTGAGCTGGCGCACTACATTTCCACCTTCATCATAAATAGTGAAAATCAGATGGGTAGCTTCCTCTTTTTCTTCTAACTGCAATTCGCGCCAGGTTGGTTGCGGAATGGGTTCCCCTTCCTCAAACAACTCTTTCTCTTTTTCTTTGCGGAGTTGTTTTTGGGTTTTCGGAACCTCTTTTAAATAATAGGTGAATGTAGCTCCAAAATCCGGATTGGGCGCTTTGTAATAGGTGTCGCCCTGGTTGCTTTTGTTGCTGGTCTGGATATACATCAACGCATTTTTAATTTCGAACAGATGAGCCTCTTTTTCTGCCATTTCGTGGCTGAGTTTGCGCAGTGGACTGTAATCGTCGAGCACATAAAATCCGCGGCCGAAAGTGGCCAGCACCAGGTCGTTTTCACGTTCCTGGATGGCAATGTCATACACGGCAACCGTTGGTACTCCTGATTTCAGCTGCACCCAGTTTTCGCCATTGTCGATGGTGAAGAAAGCGCCAAATTCAGTGCCTGCGAAGAGAAGTTCCGGACGGACATGGTCCTGGATAATGGTATGCACAGTTCCGTTTTCAGGCAAATTCCCGCTGATACTTTCCCATGTTTCTCCTTTGTCGGTACTTTTAAAAACGTAGGGTTTGAAATCGTCGCGTTTCAGGTTGCTGAACGTGGCGTACACCACGTTTTCATCGAAGCGGTCGGGCCAGATGTCGCTCACGTAGGTATATTCCGGCACATCCGGAAACGATTTTACCTGCGTCCACGTTTCACCGCCGTTTTCGGTTACTGAAATTACTCCGTCATCGGTTCCGGCATAAAGCAACCCTTCTTTTACGGGCGATTCGGCCAGTGAAACAATGGTTCCCCAAAGCGAAGTCGATACATCTTTTACCACAGCATCGGCAGGCCAGTATTTTCCCATTACCGGAAAACTGTTGCGGTCAACCTGGGCAGTCAGGTCATCACTGATTACCTCCCAGGTGTCGCCACGGTCGTCGCTGCGGAAAACTTTATTGGCTGCAAGGTAAATACGTGAGCCTTGGTGCGGGCTCACAAACATGGGAGCGTTCCAGTTCCATTTATAAGTAAGTTCGTCCTTCCGTTCACGGGGTTTGATGTTCACCCGTTCGCCGCTTTTTTTATCGTAACGGAAAAGGTTTCCGTACTGGTATTCGGTGTAAACAATGTCCGGGTTGTCGGGGTCGGTGGCAATCCAGAACCCGTCGCCGCCCAGTGTAACAAACCATTCGTCGTTCACCACCCCATCGTGGGTCAGGTTGCGGGAAGGTCCGCCCATGGTATTGTTATCCTGTGTTCCGCCGTAAATATTGTAAAACGGTTCATCATTGTCCACATGCACCCGGTAAAACTGGGTTACAGGCAGGTTTTCTTTAAAATCGAAGGTAGTTCCTGCATCCCAGGTTTCGTAAATGCCGCCATCGCCGCCAATAATCAGGTGATCAGTGTCTGCCGGATCAATCCACAGGGCGTGGTCGTCAACATGACGGTTTCTCAGGTTCAATCGAGTCCATGTTTTGCCGCCGTCGGTGGTAAAATGGGTGTATGTTTCTACGGAATACACTTTATTTACATCCACCGGATCGCAAAAAATTTCATTGTAGTACTGACCGCTGGAGTGGTGATCGCTCATTTTTTCCCAGCTTTCGCCTTTGTCGGTCGAGCGGAAAAAACCGCCTTTGTCTTCGGCCGCTTCTACAATCAGGTAAACCAGGTTGGGATCTACCGGTGAAACATCGATGCCCATTCCGCCAATATGGACCGATGGCAGGCCTTTCATTATTTTTCGCCAGGTTTCGCCGCCATCGGTTGATTTATAGACGGCCGACTCGGGGCCTCCGCCAATCTTGGTAAAATGTGTCCGGCGCCGTTGTTCTGATGTTGCATACATGACATCGGGATTCGAAGGGTCCATTTTTACATTGTTTACGCCGGTGTGTTCACTTATTTCCAGCACCTTTTCCCAGTTTTCTCCGCCGTCCGTCGATTTGTACAGGCCACGGTCGCCGCCTGAACCCCAGGCCGAACCTTCGGCTGCCACAAAAACCACATCGGAGTTTCGCGGGTCAATAACAATTCCGCCAATCTGCCGGCTTTCTTTCAGCCCCATATTTTTGAAAGACTTGCCCCCGTCCATTGATTTATATATACCATCGCCGTATCCGAGTGCCCGCTGGTGGTTGTTTTCGCCGGTTCCTACCCAAATGATGTTGTGGTTGTTCGGATCCATCTCCACATCGCCAATGGAGTAAGCCCCGTATTTGTCGAATATGGGTTTCCATGTAGTACCGCTGTTGGTCGTTTTCCACACATTCCCGCTGGCAACGGCCACATAATATTCTTTTGGATTATCCGGATTCACTGCAAAATCGGCTATTCTTCCACTTGCCCAGGCAGGGCCAATGCTGCGAAATTTTAAACCGCTTACCAGGTTACTGGTGATGAGCGTGTCGCCGGTTTCGTTTTTTTCGTCATTTTTGTTTTGGGCTTGCGTTAACAGTGTTGCAAAAAGCAAACAAATTAGCAGTGAGGTAATTTTTTTCATAAATAATATTGTTAATCTGTTTTTAATAAGTTGAATAAGTTTTTTTTATTGAAGCGGGAAAAATACAAACCTTGCAGCCAAATGAACAGGATAAATATCACAATATTCCTGGAAAACGGGAAATGCCCCTGAGTTTTAAGATTAATTATTCTTTTAAACTTCTCATTTTACATTTATATATTCAGATATTATTGTCTTTTGTTCTTTAGAATCGTTATATATTACGGACAAGTGCTCTAAAACATGCTGGTTTAATTAGCTGATTGTAAGTATTTTCGGTTTTTGTTGCTGGGTTGTGGTTTGTCATGGTCACTTATTCATATTTGTATATATATATAATTAGATAATTTTGCGCCTGCAAATGAAAAGTAACAGACCGATTCGTTTAAAAAAAACAACAAAAATATGTCGAATTCAAGGCGTGATTTTATAAAAATTACTTCACTAAGTGCAGCTGGCCTTGTGTTTGGATCTCATTATGTCCGGTCGGCCATGCAGGAAAACAATCAGTTGGGAGCAATGGGGGCGAATGCACCTTATCGTACGCCTACCTATTGCGAGGTTTGTTTCTGGCAGTGTGCCGGTTGGGTCTATAAATCTGATAACGGGAAAATTAAAAAGATTACCGGAAATGATGATGATCCAAACTGCAATGGCCGGCTTTGTCCGCGTGGCACAGGCGGCGTAGGTATGTATAACGATGAGGACCGGTTAAAAGCCCCGTTGCTGCGGGTAACCGGCCCCGACGGAGAACAAACCTACAAAGAAGTTTCGTGGGATGAGGCTTTTGATTTTATTGCTGAAAAGCTTCAAAAAATTAAGGAGGAACATGGTGCGGAATGTACGGCACTGTTTACGCACGGTTCCGGAGGTAAATACTGGGGAAACTTACTGAAGGCTTTTGGCTCGGGAAATATTGCCGCTCCATCGTATTCTCAGTGCCGCGGTCCGCGCGAAGTGGCATTTCTTGCCACTTTTGGCGAGGGATTGAACTCTCCCGAACCGCTTGACATCCGCGACACCCGCTGCCTCGTCCTGATTGGTTCCCACCTCGGTGAGAATATGCACAACGGACAGGTGCAGGAAATGTCGGATGCCATCGATAAAGGAGCCTCCATTATTACGGTGGATCCCCGCTATTCAACCGCAGCCAGTAAATCAAAATTCTGGCTTCCCATCAAGCCGGCAACCGATATTGCTTTGCTGCTTACCTGGATCCGCGAAATTATTAACAACGAGTGGTACGACAGGGAGTTCCTTGAGCAATATGCTTACGGGTTCGACGAGTTAAAAAATTACGTTCAGCCATTTACTCCGGAGTGGGCTTATGGCATCACTACACTAAAACCCCATCAAATAAGGGAAACGGCCCGTGAGATGGCCAATGCAGCCCCCTCGGTGATTATCCACCCGGGGAGGCATGTTACCTGGTATGGCGACGATACACAACGTTTACGGGCAGTTGCTATCTTAAATGCTTTGCTTGGCTCATGGGGGCGCAGGGGCGGATTTTATATTCCCGACAAAATGAGCATGCCGGAGTATCCGCATCCACCTTTCCCTGAACCGGCACGTACCTGGCGCGATGTGACAAATGGTAAATATAACCTGGCCGATCTGGCGCTTGCTTCAGGCGTTTGCGATGCAACCATTCCCTCGCCTGATTTGGATTGCAACATCAAAGGGTGGATTGTAAACGGCACCAACCTGATTATGACTTTGCCCGATCAGCAAAAAACAATCGATGCCATCAATAACCTGGACCTGCTGGTGGTAGTGGATACCATGCCCATGGAAATTACCGGTTATGCCGATGTGGTGCTGCCTGAATGCACTTACCTTGAGCGTTGGGATGAATTGAGACTGGCCCAGGGGCGGAATCCGAATATTGCACTGAGGATGCCTGCTGCCGAACCCAAATACAACTCAAAACCGGCCTACTGGATGGCAAAAGAGGTTTCAAAAAGATTAGGCCTGGAAGAATATTTTGCCTGGGATACATTCGAAGAAAAACTCGACTGGCAACTGAAACAGGTGGGGTCTTCCCTGGAAGAGATGAAACGAATTGGGGTTAAGAACCTGCCCCGCGAATATGACGACCTGTTTTTTGCTCCCGGCGAAGAGATTGATTTTTATACAAATACCGGCAAAATTGAGCTGTATTCAACAGCGCTCGAAGCAGAAGGGTTCGATCCGTTCCCGGTTTATACCCCTCACATGGAACCTCCCGCAGGTTATTACCACCTGAATTACGGCCGGGCGCCCATGCATACATTCAGCCGAACCGCCAATAACCCCAACCTGACGGATTTAATGGATGAAAATTCCGCCTGGGTCAATCCGAAAGTGGCCAAAGAGTGGGGCCTGGAAAACGGACAGGAGGTTTACCTTCAAAATCAGGATGGCGTGGTTTCCGACTTTCCCATAAAGGTGCGGATAACAGAACGCATCCGGTTCGATTCGGTTTATGTAGTGCACGGTTTCGGACATGCCGATAAAAAATTGAGCCGTGCCTACGGAAAGGGCGCCAGCGATTCCCAGCTCATTACCCGCGTTTTAATGGACCCGGTGATGGGCGGAACCGGCATGAGGGGAAATTTTGTAACATTTCTGTTTGAAAAAGAAAGCGAGGTGCCATCATGAGATATGCAATGGCCATTGATACCAAAAAGTGTGTGGGCTGTTCAGACTGTGTGGTAGCCTGCCAGACCGAAAACGATGTTCCCATCGGGTATTGCCGCGACTGGGTGGTGGAAATTACCGATGGAACTTATCCGCAGCTGGAAACTGAAATCCGCTCGGAAAGATGTAACCACTGCGAAAATTCGCCCTGTGTCAGAAGCTGTCCCACCGGGGCCAGTCATTACGAAGATGGCGGAATTGTGACGGTTACCCACAATGAATGTATCGGTTGCGGGGCCTGTGTTGTCAGCTGTCCCTACGATGCGCGGTACTCTCATCCCGAAGGATACGTGGATAAATGCACATTTTGTCTGCACCGGGTTGAAAAAGGACAGCAACCGGCATGTGTGGAAGTTTGTCCGACCAAATGTATGTATTTCGGCGATTTGGACGACCCCAACAGCGACGTTTCCAAAATGCTGAAAAAAAGAAAATTTAAAACGTTGATACCCGAAGCGGGAACAAAACCTCATGTTTATTACCTGATTTAAAACTGAAAAAGATGAGAGAAGAAACTATCATATCAGGGAGAATGAATCCCAATATCGACCCTCATTTAGAGATTTGGCACTGGCACATTCCGCTCTATCTGTTTTTGGGTGGACTGGCAGCGGGCATTTTGTTTTTTGCCAGCCTGTACACGGTGCTTGGAAAAGAAAACAAATACAGCGGCGCCGTTCGCCGTGCTCCCATTATTGTGCCTTTTTTGCTGGTAATCGGGCTGGGCGCCTTATTTCTCGATTTGCGCCATAAGCTCTATTTCTGGCAGTTGTACACCACCATAAAAATCCAGTCGCCCATGTCGTGGGGGGCCTGGACCCTGATGGCCATTACCCCGCTTTCCATTGCCTGGGCTGCCATTCACATCCGGGAGTTTTTTCCCAACTGGGACTGGAAATGGCCCATTCTGAAAGAGATTGAAAAGTTCCTGGTGGAATATAAAAAATACATGGCCTGGATTATATTGTTCTTTTCCGTTATTCTGGGGATTTATACCGGAATTTTATTTTCGGCATTTAACGCCCGGCCGCTCTGGAATACCTCTATTTTGGGGCCCCTGTTTTTAACTTCCGGCCTTTCAGCAGGGGCAGCGGTCATCATTCTTTTTTCAAAAAGAAAAGGAGAACGTATCAATTTTGCGAAAATCGATATCATGTTAATCGGCATCGAACTTTTTCTGATTGTACACATGTTTATGGGATTTCTGGCAAGTACCCAGGTTCAGATTGAAGCCGCCAGTTTGTTTTTGGGAGGGCCTTATACCGCTCCGTTCTGGATTTTTGTAGTAATACTCGGGATGATCCTGCCGGCAGTTCTCGAATTTCTGGAACTCCGGAAATTCCATATTCCTGCGGTGGTTCCGGTGGTTTTGGTGCTTTTTGGAAGTTTAATGCTGCGGTTTATCATCGCGTATGCCGGGCAGGTTAGCCGTTGGTTGTACTAAACAAATTGTTTTTTTGAAAAAAATAGCTCATTTTAAAAAAGATACATGGATATGAAACAGAAAAAATACATGAATCCCTACCTCGGGGGTGTACTTTTAGGACTTGTTTTAATTTTTGCATTCTGGGTTTCCGGCAGGGGACTGGGTGCAAGTGGTGCTGCAAAAAGCGGCATTGTTGCAGGTGTGAAAACAATTACGCCCGGGCATGCCGAAAATACAGCGTTTTACAAAGATTACCTGGATAACAATCCGAATCCGCTGAAAGGATGGCTCGTTTTTCAGATGCTTGGCGTAATTGCAGGCGGTTTTGTTTCGGGCGCCATTTCAGGAAGATTGAAATTTAAAGTGGAAAAAGGGCCGAAAATCACCAGTAAAATCCGGCTGATGTTTGCGGTACTTGGCGGCATTTTCTTTGGTTTTGGCGCACAACTGGCCCGGGGTTGTACCAGTGGTTCGGCACTTACGGGAATGGCAGTGCTTTCGGTAAGCGGTTTTATTTCCATGGCCGCCATCTTCGGGACAGCTTTTGCCCTGGCCTACTTCGCACGAAAATTATGGATTTAAACAATTAATCATCAATTAAATACAGAAAAAATGGGACCACTCATTGTAAACGATATCATATCACAGAATACAAATTTGCTTTTTGCATTTATCATCGGCATCGGTTTCGGGTTTGTGCTCGAGTCCAACGGTTTCTCTTCCAGCCGCCGGCTGGCAGGTATGTTCTATGGATACGACACCACGGTTTTGAAAGTGTTTTTTACCGCGGCCCTTGTTGGGGCAGTCGGGCTGCTTTTTATGAGTCTTTTCAACTGGATCGACCTCAGCTACATTTACATTAATCCCACCTACCTCTGGTCAACCATCGGGGGCGGAGTGATAATGGGGGCCGGATTTATCCTCGGCGGTTACTGCCCCGGTACTTCCTTTTGCGCAGCATCCATCGGAAAATTAGATGCACTGGCCTTTATTGGCGGAATGTTTATCGGTATCTTCATTTTTGCTGAAGGTTATCCGCTGTGGGAGAACTTCTACTATGCAGAATTTTTGGGAGCTCCCTTGTTAAGCGATGTGTTGGGTGCTTCCCGCGGACTGCTGACACTCCTGATTATCCTGGTGGCACTTGGCATGTTCTGGGTGGGCGAATGGGCCGAAAAGAAATTTGCCCGCGATGATTATAAACTGAATCAGTAATTGATTCAATTATTTTAATAATTTGATATATTTGTCTAACATTCAAAAGTCAACAACATATGAAAGCAAGATTAATACTGGCATCAACATTAATTCCGTTGGGATTGATAATTGCGGCCGTCCCTGAAAATACAACCAAACCTTACAAATTAACAGCCGATGAATTGCTCGAAGAGGTAAAAAGCGGAACCCAGTTTATCGGGCCCGATGAGGTTGCAGATATGGTTATTTCCAAAGACCCTTCGCTGCAACTGATTGATGTGCGAAGTGCAGATGAATTCGAAAAATTCAGTCTGCCCAATGCCATCAATATTCCGCTGGCCGATATTCTGAATCCGGAATGGGAAGGTTACATCAACCAGGATGTTCAGCTGAATGTGTTTTATTCCAACGGCACCAACGATGCCAACCAGGCCTGGTTGATTACCCGGCAACTGGGATACGACAATAATTACGTTTTACAGGGAGGGTTAAATTATTGGGCCGAAACAGTGATGAACCCTGAAGCGCCCAAAAGCACCAGCCCCAATGAAGAAATACTGAAATATAACCTGCGCAAAGGTGCCGGAATGGCATTGGGCGGCGAGGCGCCGGAACCCACGCAATCCCAGTCAACGCCCGACAGCCCGAAACCTCCCGTTAAAAAAAGGGAAACCAAGAAAAGAGTCCAGGGCGGATGTTAGTGGGCACCTGGTAGCTTTTTGTTATCGTTCTCCGAGTTTGTTTTCCTAAACTTGAAAGCAGGGAAAATGAACCGACGGGATAGGCCGGAAACAGCATATCCTCCCGAGTTCAGCAGTTGTTGGAATGAATTGGAAAGGAGAAAATTGAATGGAATTTGGAATCATTTTTTACGCTTTAATTTTTGTAACCGCCGTTTTATACGCATCGGTAGGGCACGGCGGCGCCAGTGGATACCTGGCCATCATGGCGATCTTTGCGGTTTCTCCTGAAAACATGCGGGCTTCTGCTTTGATTCTTAATCTGTTTGTGGCCGGCATCTCCTTTTACTCCTATTACAAAGGAGGTTTTTTCAGATTAAAACTGCTCCTCCCGTTTATCGCACTTTCGGTGCCTATGTCGTTTTTAGGGGCCCGGCTCGAAATCAATCCCACCACCTATAAAATTATCCTGGGCATATTTTTGCTCATTGCCATTGCCCGGATGCTTTTTACTGCACGAAAACCGGATGATACAAAACCTGTCAATCTTCCGATTGCACTGGCAATTGGCGCTTTTCTCGGTTTTTTTTCGGGGATGATAGGAATTGGGGGCGGCATAATTTTGAGCCCCATCCTCCTGTTGTTCCGTTGGGCGAGCATAAAAGAAACTGCGGCTGTTTCTGCCATTTTTATTTTTCTGAATTCTGCCAGCGGAATTTTAGGTTTGGCAACCAGGGGTTTACTGAATCCGGTACCTGAAATTTACCTTTTAATTGCCCTGGGAGTTGCAGGAAGCTTTATTGGCGCCTGGGTGGGAAGGGTAAAATTAACGTCCCTGAAATTGACCTACCTGCTGGCGGCAGTGTTGCTTTTTGCCAGTTTCAAACTTTTTTATTTTTAAAATGAAGTGGACAGCAATCATACTGGCGGGCGGGAAAAGCCGGCGAATGGGGCAGGATAAAGGCCTGACGGAATACGGCGGGAAACCACTTGTTCAATATTCCATCGATGCCTGCAGGAGGCTGACTTCCGAAGTCTTTATCAGCACCGGAAACGGGGAATACAGCCGTTTCGGACTTCCGCTGATTGAAGATAATTACCAGGAATGCGGGCCGATAGGCGGCATAGAGGCCGCGCTTTCTGTTTCTAAAACCGACGGCATCATTGTTTGCCCCTGCGACATGCCCGGCATCAGTTCCGGAATGTTGGAGAAAATCATACAAAGGGCAGAAGGGAAGGAGGCTGTTGTTGCTGTCAGCCCCGAAGGTAAAGTTTTTCCGGTGTTGGGCTGTTACCGCAAAGCGGCACTTCCGGTCATTCAAAATCAAATCAAAAAAGGCGATTACAAAATGTTGTCTCTTTTGAAAGAACTCGATGCCGGCAAAGTTGTTGTTTCTTCTGACGAACTGCTTGCAAATGTTAATTATCCGGAGGATTTACAATGAGGCTTTATCCGAACATATTAATTGTAAGAGGAACCGGCCGGAATGTTGGTAAAACCGTTTCGGCGTGCAAAATTATTCAGCACCTTGCAGCAACGCAGCAACCGGTTGGCATTAAAGTTTCCCCGCATTTTCACGATTTGAACGGGGAAGCGAAATACATTCATCGGTCGGATGATTTTGTAATTACTGAAGAGCGAAATATTTCGCAAAAAGACAGCTCCCGAATGCTGCAGGCCGGGGCAAAGAAAGTTTTTTACATTCAAAGTAAAAACAAACATTTGCCCGATGCTATGGATGCTGTTTTTAAACAAATTCAGCCCGAAACCCCTGTGGTTGTTGAGTCGGGAGGATTATACGATTTTCTGGAACCTGCAATACTGGTGCACATCGCCGGGCAGGAAATGAAAAAGGAAAGCAAAATCAGGAACCATTCAAAAGTGATTCATCTGCTTTCGGGTGAAGTACAGCAAACGAACTGGGATTTTATTCAATTTATTAACGGAAAATTTACCACCGATGCTTGATTATAAAACGGCGCTGGAACTGATTCTTTCGACGGCTGAAACCATGCCGGCTGAAAAAGTGGAGCTGCAACAGGCGCTTCACCGTATTTTAGCGGAAGATGTTTTTTACGATATGGATATGCCGCCGTTCAATAAATCGGCCATGGACGGTTTTGCCTGCCGGCGGGCTGATTTAGCCAACGAACTGGAAATTGTTGAAACCATTCATGCCGGGAAACTGCCCGAAAAAAGGTTGTCGGAAAATCAGTGCTATAAAATTATGACCGGCGCCGTAGTTCCGGATGACGCCGATTGTGTGTTTAAAAAAGAAGATGCCCAGATGATTGGCCCCAACAAGGTTTTTTGTAAAAATCCGGCAACGGGCAACAACATTTGTTACGTGGGCGAAGACATCCGAAGCGGCGATAAAATTCTTGAGAAATCGACCCGGATTTTTCCCCGCCACCTGCCCGTTTTGGCGGGCGCCGGAATGACCCGCCCTTCTGTATTTCGGCGGCCCGGGGTGACCGTTTTTGCAACCGGTACCGAGCTGGTGGAGCCCGGCGAAAAACCGCTGTCTTTCCAAATCCGGAATTCAAATTCGTCACAGCTGCTTGGCCAGCTGGCCGAAATGAACATACAGGCCCGGTATGGCGGAATTATTCAGGACGATGAAACCGTGCTGTTAAAAAAACTTTCCGTGGCACTGGACGCCAGCGATGTGGTGATTCTTACAGGGGGCGTTTCGGTGGGTGATTTCGATTTGATACCGGAAATACTTTCAAAACTGAATTTTGAAATACGGGTAACTTCCACGTCAATTAAACCCGGGAAGCCGATGATGTTTGCCCGGAAAGGGAAAAAGTACTGTTTTGGTTTATCCGGCAACCCGGTTTCATCTTTTGTGCAGTTTGAGTTGTATGTCCGGCCATTTCTGTTTTCACTCATGGGGCACCGTTTTTTGCCGGAAATGCTTAAATTGCCGATGGGAACGGAATTCAACAGGAGAAACGCCGAAAGGTTGAATTTTATCCCTGCAAATTTAAACCGGGAAATGGAAGTGCTTCCGGCCGAGTTTCATGGATCGGCGCACATCAATGCACTCAGCGGGACATCCTTTTTAATGGAAGTCCCAATAGGCGTAAAAACACTTAAAAAAGGCGATTTGGTAAATGTACGACAAATATAACCGACATATTACTTACCTGCGGATATCGGTTACCGACCGGTGCAATTTGCGCTGCACTTACTGTATGCCCATGGGGGGCGTGCACCTGTTGCCTAAAGGAGAAATACTGACCCTGGAAGAGATTGCCGGGGTGGTAAAAACCGGGGCGGAACTTGGCCTGAAAAAGATACGTTTAACCGGAGGTGAACCCCTGGTAAGGCAGGGCATTGTTGATCTGGTTGAAATGATAAACCGGGTTGACGGAATAGAGGAGATTACCATGACCACCAACGGGGTGTTGTTGGCGCGGTATGCAGAGGATTTGAAGAAAGCCGGGCTGAAACGGATTAACATCAGCCTCGACTCGGTAGCACCGGAACAATACAAAGAAATTACACGGGGCGGAAACCTGGAAGATGTGTTTGCAGGCATCCGGGCGGCTAAAATGGCTGGATTAACACCCATCAAAATAAATGTGGTGAAGCTCAGCGACAGGAACGGCCAGGAGATAGATTCTATTAAAAAGTTTGCTTCCGAAGAGGGGCTTCAGGTTCGGTTTATTACACAAATGGATTTGAAAACCGGTGAATTTTCGCAGGTAGAAGGCGGCGATGGTGGAAATTGCGCGATTTGTAACCGGCTGCGGCTCACGGCAAACGGAATGATAAAGCCTTGTTTGTTCAGCAACAGGGAGTTCAGTATTAAGGAACACGGCACAAAAGAGGCATTTTTGCTGGCCCTGAATGCAAAACCCAAAAGAGGAGCGGTGAACAGTCACGGCAATTTTTACAACATCGGAGGATAAAAATGACAAAAAAGTTTTCTCACTTGAACGAAAAAGGAGAAGCCAACATGGTAGATGTGGGTGCCAAACCCGATCAGCAGCGGGTGGCCAAAGCCTCGGGGAAGGTATTTCTTCAGCCCGAAACGCTGGAGTTAATTAAAACCAACTCCATTGGGAAAGGCGATATTTTCGCCGTTGCGCGGGTGGCCGGCATCCAGGCGGCAAAAAACACGTTCAATCTGATTCCGCTCTGCCACCAGGTGCAGCTTTCTAAAGTTGCGGTCGATTTTGAAATAGAAACGGATGGCATCAGAACCTTCACAACCGCCAAATGTGCCGGAAAAACCGGAGTTGAAATGGAGGCATTGACGGCTGTAAACATTGCGCTGCTTACCATCTACGACATGTGCAAGGCAGTGGACAAAAAAATGACATTCGGTGAAATAAAACTTTTGGAGAAACAAAAAAAATGACGCAGGTAAAAATAAAATCCCTCAACATTTCAGAAAAAAAAGGTACCATAAAAACACCGGTTGATGCGGTGGAAATTAATGAAACCGGTGTAAAAGGCGATGCCCATGCAGGGCACTGGCACCGGCAGGTGAGCCTGCTGGGGGTTGAAAGCCTGCAAAAAGCAAAGGAGCAGAATAACCGCACCTTTCAGTTTGGCGATTTTGGCGAAAACATTACCACCGAAGGGATTGAGCTGCACAAAACAAATATCCTCGACCGGTTTCAGTCGGGAAATGTGATGCTGGAGGTAACACAAATTGGCAAAAAATGCCATGCAGGCTGCGAGATAATGCAGCAGGTGGGGAACTGTATCATGCCGGTTGAAGGAATTTTTTGTCGGGTCATTCAAACGGGTAAACTCCAGACGAACGATGTTCTGACCTACCTTCCAAAACAGATTAAAGTTGCAGTAATCACACTTAGTGACAGGGCGTACAAAGGTGTTTATAAAGATAAAAGCGGTCCGCATGCGGCCAAAAAGCTCGGCGATTTTTTCAGCGAAAAAAACCGGCCCTGCACGGTCGAAAAAATTATACTTCCCGATGATGAAACTATGCTGGAGGATACGCTGAAGAAAGCCTCCGAAGAAAATGCCGATATCATTGTAACCACCGGCGGAACCGGCATTGGCAGCCGTGATATCACACCCGATGTGGTTAGCAAACTGCTCGATAAGGAAATTCCGGGGATTATGGAGCTGATCCGCTACAAATACGGCTCAGCCAAACCCAACGCACTGTTAAGCAGAAGTGTTGCCGGTGTAATGGGCAAATCGCTGGTTTACGCCCTTCCCGGAAGTATAAAAGCCGTGAATGAATACCTTGCCGAAATCCTCCCTACCCTTGAGCATTCCCTGCGAATGGTGAATGATATCGATTTGCACTGATGGAAGGGAGAAATCAGTTGCATTAATCATTTGTTTGCTGGCTGTTCATGCGCATGAACGGCCTTTCTTGTTTTTATTCGGTTTGTGGAACGAATAAATTCATTGCATCCGGAGTTTTTGTTTGGTTTTAACTCGTATTTATATTAGAGCATATGTCATATAACATATTTTAATAATATATTGAATGTTAATATTATAGATACTTTTAGTGAAAAATATTTATGCGGATTCGAATGCATTATATAGACATATGTGTATATTTGAATGTTTCTCAATTGAAAGAAATTGAAATGTTTTAATTAAATTATTCAGGATGAAGCGAATTATTACCGTGGTCATTTTTATGTTTATCGGTATTTTGGTATTGGTAAATATTTTGAATACCGAAAATGAATATTATAACCTTAAACTGGAAGAATTAAAGCAGGAATACGCTATCAAGCCGGTGTCATCTATCGACCATAGCAAACTGACAGAACTTCAACGGGAGTTTGACACACCACAGGAAGTCACCGAAGCCTGCAACAGGTGCCATACCGAAAGATATAAAGAAGTAATGCGTTCTGCTCACTGGAACTGGGAGCGGGTTTCGTATGTTGAAGGGCGTGGTATTACTTCTGCCGGTAAAAAGAATGTGCTGAATAATTTTTGTCTGGGGGCTCAGTCGAACGAGCTTGCCTGTGCAAATTGCCACATTGGTTTTGGAATGACCAACAATCAGTTTGATTTTGAAAACGCCCGGAATGTGGATTGTATGGTTTGCCATGATAACAGCGACGAATACAAAAAAGGCGCATCGAAAGCAGGATACCCCAACCGAACAGTGAACCTCACCGAGGTTGCTCAGGGAGTGGGAACTCCAAGTAAAATAAACTGCGGAAGTTGCCATTTTTTTAGCGGTGGAGGCAACAACGTTAAGCACGGCGATTTGGAAATGGCTCAGTTGGCTACCGACAGGGAAGTCGATGTGCACATGGCGGCAAACGGAATGGACATGACGTGCGTAGCCTGCCATACTGCCGAAAACCATCAGATTAAAGGGCGGCTGTATTCGGTTTCATCTACAAATACCAACCGTGCTACCTGCGAACAATGCCATACAACAACTCCGCATTTCGACGATATTTTGAACCGCCACAATGCAAAGGTTTCCTGCCAGGCGTGCCACATTCCGGTTTATGCAAAAGAAAATCCAACCAAAATGTCGTGGAAATGGTCTGATGCCGGAAAGCTCAGAAACGGCGAACCTTACAAAGAGTTTAACAGCGACAGCACAAGAGAATACCAGTCGATTAAAGGATCATTTGTTTGGGCAAAAAATGTAAAACCCGATTACGTTTGGTTTAACGGAACTGCAGACCATTACATACTTGGCGATACTATTAAATCAGTGCCGGTGCAAATGAATACCCTTTTTGGTTCGCACGACGATTATGAATCCAAAATTTACCCGGTAAAAGTCCATACCGGCGATCAGATTTATGACAAAAAATATAACACGCTCATCCAACCTAAAGTATTTGCTGAAAACAAAGGCGACAGCGCTTACTGGAAAGATTTTGACTGGGAAACAGCCGCCGCAGCCGGTATGAAGCGTGTTGGTCTGCCTTTTAGCGGTGAATATGATTTTGTTGAAACTGAAATGTATTGGCCGGTCAATCACATGGTGGCCCCAAAAGAGCAAAGTGTGGATTGTGCCGAATGTCATACGCGCTCGGATGACGGAAGGCTGGCTTCGCTTTCAGGGTTTTATCTGCCCGGCCGCGACCGCAACAAATTCCTTGATGGAACAGGGATAATCCTTTTCTTTGGTGCACTCGGCGGGGTATTCATACATGCTGCCATTCGTGTTTTGATTTCTATCCGCCGGGAAAAATACGAAATGAATATTATTGATTACGATAATGAAAATTCAACTCAAAAAAATAGTTGATTATGAGACGCGTATATGTTTACAAAGGCTTTGAACGCTTTTGGCACTGGACACAGGCAACACTGATAATTTTTTTGGCTCTCACTGGTTTTGAAGTGCACGGAAGTATCGATATTCTCGGGTTTGAGCACGCAGCCCGTTTTCACCGGGTGGCTTCATGGATGCTTATCGGGCTGATTGTGTTTGCCATTTTCTGGCACTTTGTTACCGGAGAGTGGAGGCAATACCTTCCCACTACTAAAAAACTGGTTGAGCAAATTAAGTTTTACAGCATCGGAATGTTCAGGGGCGAAAAACATCCGACAAAAAAAACAGAGGTAGCCAAACTCAATCCATTGCAGCGTTTGGTTTACCTGGGGTTTAAACTGGTGCTTGTGCCGGTTACTGTTATTTCGGGCATTATTTATATGTTTCATAAAACGCTCGACCGGAACGATATTGTGGTGGTTAGTGAGTTTTCGCTTGAAAGTATCGCTTTCTGGCACACACTCGGGGCTTATTTATTAATGGTGTTTCTGGTTATTCATGTTTATATGACCACTACGGGACATACTCCTACATCAAATATCCGGGCTATGATAACCGGTTACGAAGATTTGGAAGAAGATGACAACGAAAGTGAAGGGACTTCTGAAGAAAAATAAATTGTGCGAATCCATTATTGATTCAGGTTTTCAGGTAAATAAAAAATCAGTTTTATGAACAAAAAAGATACAAACAGGCAAACACCCTACATGAATCCTTACCTGGCAGGCTTTCTGCTTGGTATTGTGTTGCTGGCTACCATTTATATTACCGGCCGTGGTTTGGGTGCCAGCGGTGCTGTAAAAAGTGTTGTAGTTGCCTCGGTGGAAAATATTGCACCGCAACATGCCGAAAATGCTGCATTCTACCAGAGTTATAATGAGCAAAACCCTCAGGGCCCCTGGAAAGATTTTTTGGTTTTCGAGATAGTTGGCGTATTGGTTGGCGCCTTTTTCTCCGGGGTAATTGCCAATAGGGTCGGGTTAAAACTGGAGAAAGGGCCACGTGTTACAAACACCACACGGATAATAGCAGCCATTATTGGTGGTGCACTGTTTGGTTTTGGTTCGCAGCTTGGCCGGGGATGTACCAGTGGCTCAGCGCTCAGTGGTATGGCTGTTCTCTCCTTCGGGGGAATTATAACGATGCTGGCCATTTTTGGCGGGGCATATGCATTGGCATTCTTTTTTAGAAAACTTTGGTTAAAATAAGTATTATGGGACCATTAGTACCGTATATCATTAGTGAAGAATTGAGCCTTGTTATTGCTTTTTTCCTGGGAATTGGTTTTGGTTTTGCCCTCGAGCAGGCTGGGTTTTCTTCCACAAAAAAACTGGTTGGTTTATTTTATGGCAACGACTTTACCGTGCTGCGTGTGTTTTTTACTGCAGGAGTAACAGCAATGGCAGGTGGGTTGTTGATGGGCCATTACGGATTGCTTGACCTCGACATCATTTATGTGAATCCCACTTTTTTGAATTCAGCTATTATTGGCGGAGTTATAATGGGGGCAGGTTTTATAATCGGGGGGTTTTGCCCGGGAACCAGTGTTGCGGCTTTGGCAATTGGTAAACTCGATGCACTGGCATTTATAGGGGGAGCTGTTCTCGGAGTTTTTGCATTTACTGAAAGCTTTCCTTTGCTCGAAGAAACATACAGGGCAAATAATCTGGGGCAGATAAAAATTTCTGAATTCTTTGGAATGTCAGATATTGCATTTGGTTTTATTATGGCCGCAATTGCGGTTAGTGCTTTTGTGGCGACCTGGTTTATTGAAAACAAGGTAAATAAAAGAGAAGCAGACATAAGCAAAACATTAAGGAATAAGTATGCCTGGGCCGCTGCATCTCTGTTTGTTATTTTGGGAATTGTAGCTTTTCTGCCTTCAAAACAAGATATAATAAACATGCGTATTGCCGAGGCCGAACGCCAGCAATCCTGTGTTTTTAAAGAAATTTCGTCTGATAAACTGGCCAGCGAAATTGTAAACAAATATTACGCATATAATATTATTGATGTGCGTTCTCCCGAAGAATTTGAAGCGTTTCATCTTCCCCTTGCTATAAACATTCCGTTCGAAGATATTATGGGCAGGGAATACGAACCGCTGTTTAAGCAAAAACTAAAAACCAATGTTTTTTATGCCGACAGCGATACCCTTGTGCGGATGGCTTGCCTGAAAGCCAATTACATTGGGAATTCCGAAAATTTTATTTTGCGAGAAAGTTCAGAAGAGTTCCGTGAAATGTTTTTCCGGGCCAAACCCCCTGCCGGGGATGCACCCAAAGCAGAGCTGGAAGAATATACTTTCAGGAGTATTGCCGCCGGTAAAATGGAAGATTTGGTCAATTCACTGAAAAATATTGG
>CAYRBS010000019.1:0-7133 GCA_964422335.1 uncultured Mariniphaga sp.
AATAATATCACCTCAAAAAAATAGTTAGCCCCGATGACTTTTTCACAATTAATCAGTTATCGGATGACTTGCGAACCGTTTCCATTTCCCGACAGGAGGTTTTCGAAATATTCAATGGTTTTTTTGAGTCCTTCGCGAAGGGGAACCACGGGTTCCCATCCATCCAGATTCTTACGGGCCATTGAAATATCGGGCTTTCGCTGGATGGGATCATCTTCGGGGAGGGGCAGGTAGGTAATTTTCGATTTTGATCCGGTGAGGTCAATAATTTCCTTCGCCAGGTCCAGCATGGTAAACTCATGGGGATTACCAATATTCACAGGGCCGGTTATAGCATCTCCGGTTTTCATCATGCGGACCATTCCTTCCACCAGGTCGCTCACATACTGGAAACTGCGGGTTTGCATCCCGTCACCGAATATGGTAATATCTTTATTTTGAAGGGCCTGCACAATAAAATTGGAAACCACCCTCCCATCGTCGGGTTCCATTTTGGGGCCATAGGTATTAAAAATCCGCACAATTTTAATCCGGACCTGGTTTTGCTGGTGGTAATTTACGAACAGCGATTCGGCACATCGTTTCCCTTCGTCGTAGCACGAGCGTACCCCGATGGGATTCACGTTCCCCCAGTAACTTTCGGGCTGCGGGTGCACTTCGGGATCGCCATACACCTCGCTTGTAGAAGCCTGCAAAACTTTCGCTTTAATACGCTTGGCCAGCCCCAGCATGTTGATGGCGCCCATCACGGAGGTTTTAATGGTTTTTATGGGGTTGTACTGGTAATGGACGGGCGAGGCCGGACAGGCAAGGTTGTAAATTTCATCCACCTCGATATAGTAAGGCATGGTTACATCGTGCCGTACCTGTTCAAACCACGGGCTATCCATCAGGTGGACAATTTTTTCTTTTTTCCCGGTGAAGTAGTTGTCCAGGCAAATCACCTCATTCCCTTGCTCCAAAAGGTATTCGCACAAATGCGAACCGACAAAACCGGCGCCACCGGTAACCAGTATTCGTTTCATACATCAGTTTTTTATTGTATTCCGCCCAATGGCATAATAAGTAAACGACAATTCGGAAAGTTCTTTCGGGTCGTAAATATTCCGTCCGTCGAAAATAAGTTTATGGTTGAGCAGTCGCTCCAGCACCCTGAAGTTGGGGAGCCTGAACTCGGGCCATTCGGTAACCAGTACCAGTGCATCGGCATCGATACAAGCCTCGTATTCATCTTTGGCAAAGGTGATTTTCTCCCCGAGTATTCGCCCGGCTTCTTCCATTGCCGCCGGATCGTAGGCGGTTACCGTTGCCCCTGCAGCCAGCAGTTTCTCAATAATAACCAGCGAAGGGGCTTCGCGCATGTCGTCGGTTTTGGGCTTAAAAGCCAGCCCCCATAACGCAAACTTCCGGCCCTTTAAATCGCCGTTAAAATGGCTGTAAATTTTATTAAACAACACCGATTTCTGACGGATATTCACTGCTTCAACCGCTTTCAGAATATCGGGAGAATACCCGTGTTCTCCGGCAGTGCGGATAAGGGCTTTAACGTCTTTGGGGAAACAGGAACCGCCGTAACCCGTGCCGGGGTACAGAAATTTATTGCCGATACGCGGGTCGGAACCAATGCCTTTGCGTACCGCATCGATATCGGCGCCCAGGATTTCACACAAATTGGCTATTTCGTTGATAAAGCTGATGCGGGTGGCCAGCATGGAATTGGCGGCGTACTTGGTCATTTCGGAAGAGGTAATGTCCATGGACAAAATCGGGTGCCCGTTCAGCAAAAAAGGTTTATACAACCGTTTCATCAACTTCTCGGCCCGTTTTGAATCGGTACCGATTACAATGCGGTCGGGGCGTAAAAAATCCTGAACGGCACTTCCTTCTTTGAGAAATTCAGGATTGGAAGCAACATCGAACGGGATGTCTTCTCCCCTTTTCTGCAATTCTTCGTGAATGGTTTCTTTCACTTTTACCGAAGTGCCCATTGGTACCGTGCTTTTTGTAACCACCACCATATAATGCTGAAGGTTCCGCCCAATTTCGCGGGCCACTTCAAGCACGTATTTCAGGTCGGCGCTCCCGTCCTCGCCGGGAGGCGTTCCCACGGCAATAAATACCACATCCGATTCCCTGAGGTTTACATCCAACTGGGTTGAAAAGGCCAACCTTCCCTTCTCCACATTCCGTTTAAAAATATCGTAGAGGCCGGGTTCATAAATCGGAATCTGCCCGTTATTCAGCATTTCTATTTTTTGTTCGTCAACATCCACACAAATTACATCTACTCCTGTTTCGGCAAAACATGCCCCCGAAACCAACCCGACATAACCTGTGCCTACAACTGTAATCTTCATATTGCTGCGTGATTTTTTTTGAATTCTCCGTTTACCAAAAGTATTATTTTTTTGTGGCCCGGTGGATTCAACGTATAAAAAAATACCCGTTTATTTATTTTTAAACGAAAAACAACAATAACTTCTTTAAAAATTCGTAATTTACATACAAGAAAACAAGGTCATCTATTCCGGAACTCCACCAATCCACCCCACAATGGAGACGGGGTAATATGTTGGGTTAATTAAAAAATGTACGTTTACCCTCCCCCGGTTTACGTGCATCCAGTGTTCATCTTAAATCGGGAAGTATTATGAACAAAGAAATTGAGCAGATTAAAAAAAAGCTGGAGCGCGAAAAAGCAGCCAGGTTAAAAGCAGAAAAACAACTGCAGGAAGCAAAAATGGAAGCCGAAGAAGCATTGCGCTCCAAGTCGGAATTCCTTTCCAATGTATCGCATGAAATACGAACACCGCTGAATGCCATTCTCGGATTCAGCCAGTGGCTTTTTGACAACACCGAAAATCCAAAGCACAGCGATTACCTGAGCACCATCCTTCACAGTGCGAGGGATTTGCTGAACCTGTTAAACGATATTCTCGATTTGTCGAAAATTGAGTCGGGTAAAATACATATCGACAGCCATCCCATGGATTACCGGGAAGTGATAAACGATATTCAGCTGGTTTTTCATAAAAAGGTAACCACCAAAGGGCTTGATTTTAAAATAACCACCGATGATTCGGTCCCTGCCTTTATTTACATGGACGAATTACGGTTCTACAAAATCCTGTTTAACCTGGTAAGCAACGCCGTTAAATTCACCCCCGAAGGGCAGGTACAAATTTCGGCATTTGCTACCAAAACAAACAATGAGGACAATGTGGACCTAATAATTTCGGTGGAAGACACAGGCATTGGGATAAAAGCCAGTCAGCAGAAAAATATTTTCGGTACATTGTCCCATCAAACCGGGCACAGCAACCGTACCAGCGAAGGAACGGGCCTCGGACTGGCCATTGTTAAAGGGTTGCTGAAGAAACTGAACGGTACTGTCAGCCTGAAAAGCAAGCCGGGCAAAGGTTCCAATTTTACCCTCACGTTTCATAATGTAAAAGTTGACCATACCGAAATAACCCGGGTAGAACTGCCCCGGGAAAGCCGGGCCATGAAACTCGATCCGTGTACCATCATGATTGTGGACGATATCAGCTACAACACGCTGGTGCTCAAACAGCTTATTAATTCCAAACAGGTGAAGTTTATTGAAGCCGGCGACGGGACCGAAGCCCTGGCCAAACTGAAAACCGAAAAACCCGACCTCATTTTTATGGATATCCGTATGCCCGGTATCAGCGGATTTGAAGCTACCGAAATTATAAAAAACGATCCGGAGCTGAAACACATCCCGGTAGTTGCGTTCACCGCCTCCACCCTGAAGGACCACAGCCAGTTGATAAATAACCTTTTTGATTCGTACCTTCAGAAACCCATTTTCAAAAAAGAGGTGAATGCCATTTTGAGAAGGTTTTTAAAATTCAGTTATGTTAACAGCACTGCCGGAAACAAAAAGACACCCGTTTCCAAAACGGCTTAATAATAGTTAATGACTGTGCGTATTGCGCGTATTTATTTTGCGATTTTCGCGTGGAATATTTACAGCTAAATATTTTTTTAGATGCTTTGCGTTTTGACTGCTTTTATTCCACGCAAAGTTCGCCAAATTATGGAAACGCAAAGGTTCGCAATATTTTAATACCAAAACCTTTAAATATAATATTCACAGGATAGTCAACAATAATTTATAAGCTAAAATCAACGGAAATACACAAGTATTCCGGTTGATGTGGTTTTGGTTTGGGCATAATTCGTAATTTTGCCTTTGTTTTTTTATTTTATGAAGAAAAAATTACTGGAAATAGTTCGCTATATCAATCCTGAGCGGTTAAGAAACGACCGGCGGATTGTTGTTTTTTCCATTTGCCTGCTGATTGCCATTGGCCTGTGGTTTTTAAATGCCATGAGTAAAGATTATTCAACCACCATTTCTTTCCCGGTGAAATATACCAACCCACCCGAAAACCAGTTTCTGGCCAATTCACCTCCCTCCAAATTCGAATTGAACGTGGAGGCGCACGGATTTACCCTGCTGCGGCATAAGCTCACTTTCTCCTTATCGCCAATCCTGATTAATTTAACAACCATCAGCCAAAGTAACCAGGGCAGCGGAACAACGTACCCCGTCCAAAACGAAGATCTTATCCGGCGAATTTCAACCCAGGTCAGCAAAGAAATTTCCATTACCGATATAAACCCCAAAGAAATTACGCTGGTATTTGACAGTCTGAAGAGCAAAAAAGTGCCTGTAAAAGCGGATATCTCGGTTGATTTTGCCCCACAGCACTACCTTCGGGACTCTGTAGAGGTAAAACCTGCCGAACTGGAAATTTCAGGGCCTGCCTCTGCCCTCGATACCATCCACTCGCTGAAAACCCAATTCAAAAAATACGACGGGGCCGATAAAACCTTTGAGCGGATAATCAGGGTGGAACACCCCCGAAATACCGACATTTCGCCGGAAAAGGTAATCGTAACCATCCCGGTGGAAAGGTTTACCGAAAAAGAATTTAAAATTCCGGTTGAAGTAAAAAACCTTCCTGAGGAGGATACGAGCATAAAACTTTTTCCTTCGGATGTAAAAGTTTCATTCCTGGTTGGCCTCAGTGAATATGAAAATGTTACCGAATCTGATTTTAAGGCTGTTGTCGATTACAACTCAATAAGCAAAAACGATGAAAACCTTGAAGTTACCATTGAATCGCAACCCCCGCTCATTCAAACGCTCCGGGTTTCGCCGGGCACGGTAGAATATTTAATTGAAACCAACTAAATCAGGGCGTATAATTTATAACAGCAACAAAATTATGGCTTTAGCAATTGGAGTAACCGGAGGTATTGGAAGTGGAAAATCAACTGTTTGCAGGATGTTCGAAATTTTGGGAGCTCCTGTTTTCGAAGCCGATAAAGTGGCAAAACAACTGCTCGACTCCCATGAAGGCATAAAATCAGGGCTTATCCGCTTGTTCGGTAAAAATATTTACTCCGCCGAGGGAACAGTTAACCGGGAAAAACTGGCCGGTATTATTTTTAATGACGATTTGTACCTGCAAAACATGAACAACCTGGTACATCCAGTTGTGCGGGAAGAATTTATTTCGTGGTTAAAAAAAAAGGAAACCCTGCCGTATGTTGTTCTCGAAGCGGCTATTTTGTTTGAAGGCGGATTTTATGAAATGATGGATTTTACCCTATTGGTAACCGCCCCCGAAGAGCAACGTATTGCCCGGGTTATGAAACGCGACGGGGTAACCGAAAACCTCGTGAGAGAACGAATGGATAAACAATGGCCCGATGAAGAAAAAGAAAAACTGGCCAACATGGTATTGAAAAACGACAACAACAGGTTATTGATTCCTGAAATCATTAAAATAGATAAAAATCTGAAAGAGTATGGGAAAATTTGGTAAGTGGATAGGCGGCGGCCTGGGTTGGGCCGTAGGAGGTCCCATCGGGGCTATTTTTGGTTTTGTGGTTGGTTCCATTATCGACGGGAGCACCGCTGAAATGCAAACCGGCAGACTTTCCGGTTACACGGGAAGAACTACTGCAGGTGGATACGTTATGAGCCTGCTGGTGCTGGTTGCCGCCGTTATGAAAGCCGACGGGAGAGTAATGAAATCGGAACTCAACTATGTTAAAAAATTCATGGTTCACAATTTTGGGGAAGCCTCGGCCCGGGAAGCGATAAAAATGTTGCGCGATTTGCTGAACCAAAACATCCCGGTGAAGGATGTGTGCCGCCAGATAAAACAAAACATGAACTATTCAGCGCGGCTGCAACTGCTTCATTTTTTATTTGGCGTGGCTTTGGCCGACGACCATGTGGATGAGAAAGAACGGCAGGTTATTGAATACATCGGAAAGGAGATGGGAATTGGCGCCAGCGATTTTGAATCCATCCAGGCCATGTTTGTACGCGACATTCACTCCGACTACAAAATACTTGAAATAGAGCCCACTGCCTCAAATGAAGAGTTGAAAAAAGCTTACCGCCGGATGGCCATGAAATATCATCCCGACAAAGTAAGCCACCTCGGCAATGACTTTCAGAAAGCTGCCAAAGACAAGTTCCAGAAAGTAAGCAGGGCTTACGAAAACATAAAGAAAGAACGGAAAATAGCGTAAACTAAGCGGTTTTGGCATTATCGCCCGCACTCGCTTCGCGGTATTCGGCAATAATTTCCTTCACCTGCGAAGGGGGTACCCTGCCGTAAACCTTTTCGCCCACCAAAACTACCGGCGCCAGGCCGCAAGCGCCAACGCACCGCAGGCAGTTCAGCGAAAATTTCCCGTCGCCGGTAGATTCGCCCACTTCCACCTTCAGTTGCCGTTTAAATTCGCTCAATACCTGTTCGGCACCACGCACATAACACGCCGTTCCCATACAAATGGATATGGGAAATTCGCCTTTGGGTATCATGGTAAAGAAGCTGTAAAAAGTAACTACACCGTAAACTTTAGCTACTGAAGTTTTCAGCTCCCTGGCGATCACTTCCTGCACTTCGGCAGGCAGGTAACCCAGCTTATTCTGTACACGGTGCAAAACATTTATCAATTCCCCTTCGCTGTTGTTAAATTCCGCACAGACATCTTTTATGATTTGAATGGTATCTTCTGCAAGTTTTATTGTTGGCATGACATATAGATTTTTAAGTGTTTCTCTTTAAAAATTAAAT
>CAYRBS010000019.1:7233-17496 GCA_964422335.1 uncultured Mariniphaga sp.
CTCACGTTCTGTCAAAATATTCAGTATGCAATAAATGGTGCGCTTTTTCGCTCATCGGTTTTCCCAGAAATTCTTCATAAAGCTGAATGATGTATGGGTTTTCGTGCGATTTGCGAATTTTTTTGTTGCCGTCTTCCCGGTAAATGGCCATCTGCCGTTTTTTCAGGATTTGGGCATCTCCGTGGTGGTAAGGCTGTCCTCCCCCACCAATGCAGCCGCCCGGGCAGCTCATTATTTCAATGGCATGAAATTCACTTTCGCCCGATTCGATTTTCTCAAGCAATTCCCGGGCATTCCCCAATCCGTGTGCGATGCCAATTTTAAGGGGAAAACCGGCAAAATCGATGGTAGCCTGCCGGATGCCTTCCATACCGCGCAGTTCATTAAAATCAATTTTTGGGAGCGGTTTTTTGGTATATAATTCATAAGCCGTGCGAACGGCGGCCTCGATTACCCCGCCGGTTGTCCCAAAAATAACGCCGGCGCCGGTTGACTCCCCAAGCGGCATATCGAATTCCTCGTCCGGCAGCCGGTTAAAATTGACATTTGCCAGCTTAATCAAACCTGCCAGTTCGCGGGTGGTGATGGCATAATCCACATCGGGATTTCCATCCACTTTAAATTCATCGCGTCCGCATTCGTATTTTTTTGCCACACAGGGCATGATGGAAACCACCACCAGGTCTTCGCGCTTGATATCTTCTTTTTCGGCAAAATAGGTTTTGGCAATGCTCCCGAACATTTGCTGGGGCGAACGTGCCGTTGACGGAATATCTTTCAACTGGGGAAACTGGTGTTCAAAAAATTTCACCCATGCCGGGCAGCAGGAAGTAAGAATGGGCAGTTTCACGTCCTTGTCGCCTTCCAGGAATTTTGTCAGCCGGTTGAGCAATTCCGCCCCTTCTTCCATAATGGTGAGGTCGGCAGCAAAATCGGTATCAAAAACATAGTTGAACCCAAGCCTGCGAAGGGCAGCGGCCAGTTTTCCGGTAACCAGCGTTCCCGGTTCCATCCCGAACTCTTCCCCCAGGGCTGCGCGCACTGCCGGGGCGGTTTGGACAATCACTGTCTTCGACGGGTCGGAAAGGGCCCTGACCACATGAGCAGTTTGATCGACTTCGGTTAATGCCCCGGTAGGACAAACGGCCACACACTGGCCGCAGTAGGTGCAAACCGAATGGTCGAGGTTCATCTCGAAGGCAGGCGAAACCACAGCGTTAAACCCGCGGTTAATGGCCGAAAGGACGCCCACAGTCTGCACCTCGTTGCACATCATCTCGCACCGGCGGCACATAATACATTTGTCCACATCGCGGATGATAGCGGGTGAAGTATCCTCGCGGTAAGTAGATTGTTCGCCCTTGTAATGAATTTCCCGGATGCCAAGGTGATGGGCCATATCCTGCAACTCGCATTTCCCTGATTTTGCACAAATAAGGCAATCGGCCGGGTGGTCGGAAAGAATCAGCTCCAGCACGGTCTGACGGGCATTTATTACCCGTATGGAGTGAGAATTCACCTCCATCCCTTCGGTCACTTCGGTACAACAGGCCGGTGCGAGGTTTCTCCTGCCAACCACTTCCACCACACAAACACGGCATCCCCCGGGCTTGTTTTCAATATTCAAGTCGTCGAGCTTCATGTGACAAAGGGTTGGGATGTGTACCCCAATTCCTGCCGCTGCTTCTAAAATGGTAGTTCCTTTTTTAACTACCAGTGGTTTATTATCGATGGTTAATTGTATTGTATCCATTGTTTCTTAATTTCTGAATTAGGAAAGTTTAATTGCATTGAACTTGCATTTCTCATAACAATCTCCGCATTTTATACACAACGACTGGTCGATGTAATGAGGTTGTCTTTTTTCGCCTGTAATTGCGCCCACCGGGCAGTTCCGGAAGCAGAGAGTACAACCTGTGCACAAATCTTCGATTATGTCGTATTTCAGCAGTGCCCTGCATTGTCCGGCCGGGCATTTGCCATCGGTTACGTGTGCCAGGTATTCGTCTTCGAAATTGAGGATGGTTGACAACACCGGATTGGGCGATGACTGGCCCAGCCCGCAGAGCGATGTATCTTTGATAACGTTACTCAACAGTTTCAGCCGCTCAATATCTTCCACTTCCCCCTTGCCGGCAGTAATTCTGTCAAGAATCTCGTGCAGCCGTTTGTTT
This sequence comes from uncultured Mariniphaga sp., assembly GCA_964422335.1. Classification (GTDB taxonomy): domain Bacteria; phylum Bacteroidota; class Bacteroidia; order Bacteroidales; family Prolixibacteraceae; genus CAYRBS01. Next base: position 9,408 of record CAYRBS010000019.1, read on the forward strand.
CCGATACGGCACGGCGAACATTTTCCGCAGGACTCTTCCAGGGTAAATTCGAGGTAAAATTTGGCGATGGATACCATGCAATCATCTTCGTCCATCACAATCATCCCCCCCGATCCCATCATCGAACCGGCAGCAATCAGGTTATCGTAATCGATGGGTGTATCGAGGAAATCTTTGGTAAGGCATCCCCCGGAGGGGCCGCCGGTCTGGACGGACTTAAATGCTTTGCCGTCTTTAATTCCGCCGCCAATATCGTAAATTACTTCGCGGAGGGTAGTTCCCATCGGGACTTCAATCAACCCGACATTGTTGATTTTTCCGGCCAGTGCAAAAACTTTTGTCCCTTTCGATTTTTCGGTACCTATTTTACTGAACCAGTCTGCGCCCTTATTAATAATTACCGGTACACTGGCAAATGTTTCCACATTGTTCACATTGGTAGGAGCCCCCAGGTAGCCCGAAACCGAAGGAAACGGGGGTTTAAACGTTGGTTCGCCCCTTAACCCTTCCATGGAATGAATGAGTGCGGTTTCTTCGCCGCACACAAATGCGCCGGCGCCCAGGCGGATTTCTATTTCAAAATTAAAACTGCTGCCCAGGATTCCATTTCCCAGCAGGCCATATTCACGTGCCTGGCCGAGGGCTGCTTTCAGCCGGTTGATGGCCAGCGGGTATTCCGCCCTGATGTAAACCAATCCTTTGTCGGCACCGATGCAATAGCCGCAAATGGCCATGGCTTCGATAACGGAATGCGGATCGCCCTCCAAAATGGAGCGATCCATGAATGCACCGGGGTCGCCTTCGTCGGCATTGCACACCACGTATTTCTGTTTCCCTTCGGAGTTCCGGGTAATCTCCCATTTCAGTCCGGTTGGAAACCCGCCGCCCCCGCGGCCACGAAGCCCGGAAGCTTTTATTTCGCTGATGGTTTCTTCAGGCGAAAGTTCGGTCAGGCATTTTCCCAGCGCCATGTACCCGTCGCGCGAAATGTATTCATCAATGCTTTCAGGATCGATAAAACCGCAATTCCGGAGGGCAATGCGCATCTGTTTTTTATAAAAATCCATGCCTTTTGAATCGCTTATTATCTCGCTGGTATGCGGGTCTTTAAACAACAACCGCCTTACCGGCCGGCCTTTTACCAGGTGTTCGTTCACAATATCCGCGGCATCAGCAGGCGTAACGCCCACATAAAAGGTATTGTCGGGCAGCACCTTCAGAATGGGTCCTTTTTCACAGAACCCGAAACAGCCGGTAGAAACAACCTGGGCATCATCCTCCAGTCCGCTTTCTTTAATCTTCTGCTTCAACGATTTTTTTATTTCGTCACTTTCTGCTGCTAAACAGCCTGTTCCGCCGCAAATGAGCAGGTGCATTTTATAATCGGTCATAATTAATTGGTTGAATAGTTGCTAATCGTCGATTGTCTTGAAACTTAAGGGAATAACACCATCGATAAGTTCGTTTCTTTTGATATATACATCGATGATTTCTTCGGCCTTTTCTTTGTTTACATAGCCAAAAACCACCGGGTCTTTTCCGGGAAGCGTCACTTCAACGGTTGGTTCAGCATAACAATACCCCATGCAGCCGGTTTGGGTTACCACTGCATCAATGGCCTGCTGTTCCAGCTCCTCCACAAAATACTTCATGGTTTCTTTCGCACCGGAGGCAATCCCGCAGGTTGCCATCCCCACTTTCACCTGGACAATCTGCTCCGGATGTTCGCTGTTTTCCCTTAATTTAATTTTAGACTGCACTTCGTCTTTTATTTTCCGAAGGTCAGCCAGTGTTTTTATTTTTGTCATAGTTGAAACGGTTGTTTTTTATCTGATTACACGTATCTCTTTCAGGTTATTTTGTATCCATTCAATAATTGCCTCCCTCATCTCTTTCTGCTGTAACGGCACCCCACCCAGCATTTCTTTTACCTCGGCAGAATCGAGTTTAAAAGTTCCTTTTCCGGTTTTATGCCGGTAAACCAGCCGGACCGGACTGTGCAGCATGGTAAGGTACAGCGTGTCCCAAATGTCTCCCAACGGTGGCCTGTCGAGGTGCGACCATTGAAAGACAGCTTTCACCATTGTTCCTTCCCCGGGTTCAGAAAGTATTTCAAAAGTGCCGTTTGCATTTTCGGCATTTTGTTTTAAAAGCGCCAGTCCTAACCCCACTTTCCGGGTTTTCCTCGATGTAAAGAACGGGTCGGCTGCCTTTTCCAAATCTTCCCGTTTTATTCCGCAACCATTGTCTTTTATATACAGGGTATAAAAATCGTTTTTTTTATCTTCCCCAACTATGATTTCAATCAATGTAGCCTTTGCCCTCACAGAGTTACGAACAATATCGAGCACATGATCAGAAATGGTTTTCATGGGATCTCTACAAAACGGTTAGCTTGTTGGCCCAGCGCCATTTTAATTTCTGAAAAATTCATTTCCTGCATATTAAAAACGGTGTAAATTTCGCCAATTTGTTCCAGATAATGGGCATCGGAATTGCGAATAAGGGTGGTTTTATTTTGTAAAACATACTGTTTTCTAACATCTTTTTCCGAACAATATCTCGAAATACCTAAGGAATCGAACTTTAGGCCGGAAGGGATAAAACCCAACTGGCTGAAAATTCCGTTGGACGGGCGGTCAACATGGGCAGGTATAAAAATTCCGTGTAAATCGTACACCCGCTGCTGAACCCGGGTAATTCCAACCTTGAGGGCGGCAGGTAAATAGTAAGGGATAAGTTCTACAATATTTTCCTCTTTGTCAATTACAGGCTGGTACCCAAAATACCCGTCGGGGTTGGGAATATGTGTTAAATTTTCATCAAGAAATTGCTGGAACTGTTGCAGTTGCCCGGGCGCTTCGAAAAACACCAGGCAGTGCACCTCTTCCTTTGTGGTGACCTCCGCCCCGGTGAGGGTAAAAATCCCCTCCCCTTCGGCCAACTGTTTCACCAAAAGTGCATTTTTTGTTGAATTATGATCGGTAATTCCAATCACCTGCAATCCGCTTTCCCGGGCTTTTTTGACAATGTTGCGCGGAGTCATTTCCAGATCGGCACAGGGCGATAAAAGTGTGTGAATATGTAAATCGGCCCTGAATTGCTTCATAATTACAGATTATCAGATGTGAGTACAAAGTAGTGAGAAACTCAAAGAAACGAATTACTAATTAGCGCCGGAATTCAATTCAGCAAAAAGTTTTCCGGCCATTTCGAAGGTTCCCATACCCGTTCCCAGCAGCGGAATTCCTTCCTCCCGGCTTCGTTTCAACGTATCTTCATCAGGTTCCAGCCCTTTCACCAGAATAACGGCTGCCAAATCTTTCAGCGAAGCAATGGCGATAACATTCTGGTGGGTTTGCAGCGTAATCCACACTTCGTTTTCGGCGGCATTTCCCATTACATCGCTGAGTAAATCGGAAACGTAGCCACCGGCAATTTCCTTTTCCAGGCCCTTATCGCCGTAAAAGACTTTCAGGTCAAATTTTTCAATCAATTCAGAAACCTTCATTCCTTCCTCCTTTTTTATTGCAATCCGCATCGAAACGTTTTTCTCCCCAAATTTTTTCCAGGTTTTTGTACGCTTTGCCCGGATTTATTCTTTTTTCTTTCACATACTTATCCTGCAGGAACACACAATGGGTCATCCGGCCTTTCCCCATCACAATGTCCTCGGCGAGTGCGTGGCAGTTTGGCGCACCGCATCCCCCGCAATCGATGCCCGGCAGCTGGCAAAGGATGTTATTTACCTTTTCCATTTTTTCGATGGCTTTGGACCGGTTTTCATCGAGCACGAACACATTCTGTGGCACAATTTCGGAAGAAACAAGCTTCTTTTTTACCTCCTCCTTAACCAAATTATTTGCCTCCACTTCCATTGCCCCCGGGTAACAGGCAGCCCGTTTCTGCAACCGCTCCACTGTCAGAAAACGGTTACCGGTAAGCAAAATTCCACCGGCACACCCCTGGCTGCACGATTTTAACTCGAGAAAATCCAACCCGGGTACTTCGTCATTCTCAAGGCGTTCGAGAAACTTCACTACATTATGAATTCCATCGATGGCCATCGATTTTTTATTGAACCAGGCAGCTTCACCACGCGGCAGGCTCCACAAAATACCCTCGCGGCTCAGGAATTTCCGGTAACCGGAGGTATCGTGTTTTTCAGTAGCCGGTATCGATTTCATTATCCGGTTGTATAATTCTTTCATATTAATAATTCCGGTAACAATCGATTCTTTTTCGTTTACCGGCTGGTTTACCGCCGCCATTTTTGCCGAACAGGGAGACACATAAAAAATACCGGTTTCGTTTACACCGGCTCCCTGCTTTGTTAACTGCTGAAGGGCAAAGTGGGCGGCCAAATCGTGGGGCGCTTTCCGCCGGGCGATATTTTCTGCCAGCAACGGATATTTGCATTGAATTAACCGGACAATGGCAGGGCAAAAAGATGAAATCAGCGGTTTCGCCGGATTCTCCCCGGCACATTCCCGAATCGATTCCATCAGCCACCCAACGGGTTGCTCCACTTCAAAAATGTGTGTAAAGCCCACATTAAGCAGGCCCTCGTAAATCTGACCTTCGGTGTAAATTTCGGGAAACTGACCGATAAACACCGAAGGCAACAACGCTACCCGGTATTTGTAGCCATCGATTTGTGCCAGGCCGTCGTGCTCCACATAAAAAGCATCGGCCGGGCAAGCACGCAAACAGTTTCCGCAATCGACACACCGTTTGTTATCGATTACAGCAACCCCGTCGGCAATGCGGATGGCTTCGGTGGGGCAGATTTGCATGCAGTGGGTACAACCAAAGCATTTTTCGGCATCTACTTTCAGCGCATGGTATTTCTTTTCATCTTCCATTAATAAAAACATCTGAACTTCATTGTTGTACCTTTATTTACCTTGCTCTCAATATGGAGTTCGCCGGTATTTTTTTCAATGTTCGACAAGCCCATTCCGGCCCCGAACCCCATTTCCCTCACTTCTTTCGAAGCGGTGGAAAAACCGGGCTGCATCGCTTTCTGAATGTCTTCAATTCCCGGCCCCTCGTCGGTAACTTCCACATCGATGGCATTTTCACCCACGAGCACATTCACCCGGCCTTTGCGGGCATGCGCAGCAACATTCACCTCGGCTTCGTAAACGGCAACCACCACTTTTTTTATACTTTTCGTGTCGATATTCAACTGCTTCAACACTTTCTTTATCTGGCTCGAAGCTTTACCGGCATTGGAGAAATCGCCCCCCTCGATATTAAAATTTAATTCCACTGCCATTAATACACCGGTTTAAGTCCGTGAGCATAAAGCACGCCACTGGCTTTAAAAATTGAAAACGGGGTTTCCAGTATCACCAGGCCATTTTCGTTGGCCAGTTCAATCATTTCGGGAGATGCTTTTTTGCCGCGTGCCAGCAAAACCACGTGAATATCAGCCATTTCGGCTGTCCGCACAAGTTGCACGTTGGCTAAGCCGGTAATAAGCAAAATGTTATCTTCATCGAGCGTTAACACATCGCTCATTAAATCGGAACTGAAAGCTTTTCCAGGCTCTTTGTCTTCTTCCGGAACTCCTGTGGCAATTCCTGCATCCGTATATTTCAGAATATCACTTATTTTCACTGCTTAAAGATTGTTGATTCAATTTTAAAACGTTTTTTGACAAAGATAAAGGTTGATTTGACCCAAAATATGCCTAAAATCAATAAATACTGTTTTTTAAAACATGTAAACTGAATTGCAATAAAGGTTTTATTCATTACTTTTCCGCTGATTTTTCACCTGGAAAAAGAAAAACCATGATCTACGACAAAAAATCGTTTATAACCGGCAATATCGACGATCCGGATTTTTATCAAAAAATCATCGATGCACTTCCCATCCCCATATTTTACAGGGATTTGGAGGGTGTTTACCAGATGTGCAACAAAGCGCACGAGCATTTTTCAGGAAAACCACGGGCGCAAATCATTGGCAAATCGGTTTATGATATCCACACAAAAGAGATGGCAGGTATTTACTATCAGCGCGACAAAGAACTGCTTGCCAACCCTGACATACAGGTTTACGAAACGGAAGTGAACCAACAGGACGGGACATCGCTGAATGTTGTGATGAATAAGGCGGTTATCCGCAACAACGACGGTAAAATTGTGGGGATTGTAGGTTCTATCAACGATATCACCCAGCTCAAAAAAACCGAAAAACGCCTGGAAAGGGCCCAGGAATCGATGGAAGTATCGTCGCACATGTTGCATAAAATAAACATGGGGATTGTTTTAATGAATAAAAACCACAAAGTGATCGACTCCAACCAGAGCTTTGCCAAACTGATGGGGGAAGAAACCACTGAATTGTTCGATACCATTCCCGGCCTAAAAGGGGCAGATGTAAAGGAGCTGGTGCCGGAAGTGATTTATAAAATGCTCTCGGGCATCCTGGCTTCCGGCGAGGAGATGCTGGAACGCGATATCAGGTACAACGAAAACCTGCTGCATGTTTCGGTGGTTACATTGTATAAAGAAAAAGTAGTGGGCGCCGTTATCCGCGACATGTCGGCTCCACTGCTGGTAAGGGACGAAATAATTAACCGGGCGCAGCGTATCAAGGAACAGAATATTGAAACGGTGCAAAAAATTGCTTACCTGCTGGGTGAAAACGCCGCAGAAACAGAAGAATTACTCAACTCAATCATTCAATCGCATAGATATGGTGACGACCAATAACCCGAATTACCACGTCGAAATTGATGTTCAGCAAAAAAAACCAAAGGGGGAAATTGCCTGCGGGGACGTTTTTCAATCCGATATTTTCAGGGAGGAAGGACGTACCATCCTGGTGCTGAGCGATGGAATCGGACACGGAATAAAAGCCAGTGTGCTGGCCCACCTCACCGCCACCATGGCGCTCAAATATGCGCGGTTTCATACCAAACCCGAAATTTCGGCAAAAATTATTATGGAAGCGCTGCCCAAAAGCAGCGACGGAAAGGAGAGTTACGCTACTTTTACCATCATTGAAACAGAAACCGACGGGCAGGTGAAAATTATCAACTACGATAACCCGCCCGTTCTGATCATCCGGAACGGAAAACTTTTTCAACCCGAGGAGTATGAACTGGAAGTGCGGGGCCGCGAAAATATTGGAAAACTGCTGCGCTGCCGCGAGTTTGTTGCACGCAAAGAAGACCGGATTGTTTTCCTGACCGATGGAGTGGTTCAGTCGGGCCTGGGAAACAAACGCTATCCAATGGGATGGGGCGTGGAAAACGTTTTCAATTTCGCCCTGAACCAGGTGAATCGTATGCCCAAAATATCGGCATCGAAACTGGGTCGGAAAATTATCAACCAGGCGGTTATGAACGATAATTTTGAGGTGAAAGACGACACAACCTGCGGGGTTATTTATTTCAGGGAACCCCGGAAGTTTATGCTTATTACCGGGCCACCGTTTTATAAAATAAAAGACTACGATTTTGCCGACAGGATAAAAAGTTTTAACGGGAAAAAAATTATATGCGGCGGGACTACTGCCGAAATTATTGCACGGGAGTTAGACATCGAAGTGGAAATACAGCACATCGCAAAAAATCCGGATATGCTACCGCCGGTAGCAAACATGGCCGGTTTTGAGATGGTAACGGAAGGGATTCTCACGCTGGGTAAGGTAGAGGAAATTCTGGAAAATTACGACAGTGAAACCCGCCTGCAGGACAGCCCGGCTGAAAAAGTTGTAAAATTGCTCCTCCAGCACGACAGCATTGAAATAATACTGGGAACCCGCATCAACTGGGCCCACCAGGACCCGGAACAACCCATTGAACTTGAATTACGAAAATTTGTGGTAAAACGGATTGTAAAAATTCTTACCAACAAGTTTTTCAAACATGTAGAGATGGAGTACCTGTAAAAAAAAGACTACCACACTATTTTGCAGTAGTCTTAAAGCGTCGTTTAAATTACTTGTTTTCGGAGAAAACTTCAGGGTTTGTAATGGAATTATCTAACTGTCGCTAAATCTCCCTCCATCGTATTTTAATAGTTCTTTCTGAACGTTGTATTCGTTATTCTGAATACTGCAAAGAAAG
>CAYRBS010000019.1:17596-18718 GCA_964422335.1 uncultured Mariniphaga sp.
ACCGAAAGTCCCACTTCGCCTAAGTCAGGTGCATCGATATCGACCGTAACTTCTCCCTGTGTGGGGTTCGGGTAAAGATTTACACCGAATTGCCCTTCATCGAAATCACCCACATTCACCGGGGGTGAATCTGCCACACATAGCTGAAAAGTATCGGTTGCTGCCGCCCCCGAAAGGTCGGTGGCTGTTACCACCAGGTTCACACAGCCGGTGTCGGCCACTTCAGGCATTACAAACAGCGTATCACCGGTAAATTCAATCCAGTCCGGCAGTTCTTCCCATTCTTCGGACTTAATTTCGAAGGAAAGGACATCGTCGGCTTCGTCGTCGAAAATTTCTCCCAGGTCAGGGCTCACCGGCAGTTTCAGCAGGTAGGAGGCATTTACCAGTTGGTCGTCAATGGGGTTTACCACATAAGGCGCCGCGTTTGGCCGGGTTACCACTACATCGAACGAGAGGCTGGAAGAGTTACCCGAATCATCGGTAGCCACCCAGGTTTCGGTGGTAGTGCCCAGTGGAAATTCCCCGTCGGGCCCCAATCCTTCGGTTTGTTCAAGCGCTAAATCACTGCAATTGTCTTCAACAACAATTCCCGGGTAATCCACCGTTGTTTCAGTAACCTCCCGGTCCACATTCACCTGAACATCTGAAACCGGCTCAAATACGGGAGACATGGTGTCATTTACCGTAACGGTGGCGCTGCAGGTTGATTTGTTGCCCGTGGGGTCCCACACGGTAAGTGTAACGGTATGCTCGCCCAGCTCATCGCACCCAAATTTTTCTTTGCTGACCTCCATTTTTTCAATTCCGCAGGCATCGCTGCTTCCGGCATCCAGGTCTTCGGGGTGCAGTTCGGCCACTCCGTCTTCATTAAGAAAAATTTCCGTATCGCGGCATACCGCTTCGGGGGCCAACGCATCGATAACTTTTACTGTAGTTTCGCAGGTGGCAGTGTTGCCCGCTGCATCGGTAACCGAAACTGTAACATTTACATTACTTTGGGCCTGTTCGCAGCTAAACGTGCGCGGGGAAACCGAAACCTCCAGCTCACTGGTGGGTGTGCAGTTGTCGCGGGTATTGCCTGTTTGTTCATTTATTCCGGCAATGGTTTCAATGTTGCTC
>CAYRBS010000020.1:0-13508 GCA_964422335.1 uncultured Mariniphaga sp.
AGATGATGCCAAAAGGGCATTGCAAAATAAGATGCAATTTCAGGTGAAAGTCCAGCACTTCCGGCAAAAATATTCAGGATTAACCCCATTATTGCTCCCCCTGCCACGGTGGAAACCATAATTTTCCAGTTTCCGATTCCGGTAACAATGAGTATAACCGCCCCCAGCAGTATGGCCAGGGTTGATGTTTCGCCGATGGAGCCGGGTAAAAACCCGAAAAAAGCATCGGCTACGCTGATGTCAACATTGCCAGTGGCTGCGTCAGCCAAAGGGGTTGCACCGGTAAAGCCGTCTGTTGTAGTGTCGTTTTTTCCCAGGGAAAACCATACCGAATTTCCCGACATTTGTGCAGGGTAGGCAAAAAACAGAAACGCGCGGGCAACAAGTGCCGGGTTCCAGATGTTCATGCCGGTTCCGCCAAACACCTCTTTGCCAAATATAACGGTGAAAGCGGTGGCAACTGCTACCATCCATAACGGGGTTTCTATGGGCATAATTAATGGGATGAGCATTCCCGAAACCAGGAAACCCTCATTTATTTCGTGTCCCCGCATCTGGGCAAAGGCAAATTCAATACCCAGCCCTACTGCGTAAGAAACTACCACCACGGGCAACACTTTCAGGAGTCCGTAAAGGAACATGTCGAAAAAGCCCGCAGCGTCCACTTCGCCTATGGCTATATAGTGTTGCAGCCCTACGTTGTACATGCCAAACAGCAGTGCCGGTACCAGCGCCAGGACAACAATCGACATCGTGCGTTTCAGGTCAATGTAATCATGGATGTGTGTGCCGGTTTTCGATGTGTGTTTTGGCACAAATAAAAAAGTAAAGAAGCCATCGTGCACGGAGTGAAGCCAGTGGTACTTCGCCCCTTTCTGTACATACGGCTCTGTTTTTTCAAAGAAGTTTTTTAAGAATTTCATGTGTTTATAATTGTTTAATTTTTAATGGTAACACATGGAATCTTCCTGCCTGGCGGGCAGGTTCGACTTTAAAATCATTCACATGTGTGATATAAACATTTTTCATGACTTGTTTCATCTTACCCAGACTCATTTATATTTTCTGCAAAAGTTATCCAAGTTCTTTTATCATACTGTTGATCCCGCTGCGTAAAATGTCCTGCACTTTTATTTTTGAAGTACAAACATATTCACACAATGCAAAATCCTCTTCAATCACTTCGTAAATCCCCAGTTGTTCCATCTTGTCGATGTCGTTGGCCAGAATAGCTTTCAGCAAAAATACCGGCAGGATGTCCATTGGAACGACCTTCTCGTATTGATCGGAAAGTACAAATGCGCGTTCTCCTCCATGCAGGTTGGCATTCAGCACGTATTCTTTTTTAGGGAACAATTTCGATAAAAAGGCTTTTGATGCGCTGAACTTGTTGATGCCCGGGTCGGCCCATCCAAACAGCTCGTACTCGTCGCCTTCGGGAATCACGGTTACCTGCGAATCGTAGAATCCCAGGTAGTTTTGTGGTTTCACCCGTGTGCCTGTAAGTGCGTTGCCGCTAATAATGCGTTGTTTGTAATCTGCTTTTTTCAGGCGCCCGTCGGTGACCGATGAAGCCGGTACTCCCAGTACGGTTTGGATATATTTTGGTTTTTCAACTTCGGAACCGGTCAGGGCAAAAACTTTTGTGAAATCTGTTTTTCCGGTTTCAAAAAGTTTTCCGATAAGCAGCACATCCTGCGGGTTTACTGTCCAAACAACATCGTCCTTATTAATAGGTGCGGTGTGATGGATTTGAATCCCCACGTTACCGGCGGGGTGGGGCCCCGAGAATTGCCTGATTTCTGCATTTTTGATGTTGGTGAACACGGATGTTTCACTTACTCCCAGAAAAACCTTTTTCCCGGCCAGTTTTGCAAGTGCATCAATCCCTGTCTGGAACGTTCCCAGTTGCCCCTCCATAATAAAATTATAGTCGGGGGCCAGTGGTGCCGTATCGAATGTGGACACGAATATGGCTTTGGGTTGTTCCTCGGGGAAAGCAACTACACCGTAAGGACGGCGCTTGATGAATGGCCATAAACCACTTTTCAGCAATTGTTTTTTTACTTCATCGGCTGAGAGATCGCCGGGACTGGCTTTTTTGAATTCTGCCGTTTTGGCATCCGGGTTGGTTTCAATCACCACTTCCAGAATGCGCCGCCGTTCGCCCCGGTTTACCGAAGAAACTTTTCCACCAACCGGAGCGGTGTAAACTACTTCCGGATGGTATTTGTCGTAGAATAATGCATCTCCGGCCTTCACCTCATGGCCCGGCTTTACGCTCAATTTGGGGGTGAGCCCCGGAAAATCGGTGGGTTTCAATGCTACCGTGGCAGGGACAGGAAGCGTTTCCAGCACTTTTTCTGCGCTGCCTTTTAGCTTTATATCCAGCCCTTTCCTTAACTTAATGACTTCTGACATTTTAATCAAGATAGTATTGTTTTTCAGGTTGGCAAAAGTAAATAATTAATTCACTTTTCGCAATGTTAATCGTCGAAAAATCAAAGGTTCAAAATATGCAAATAAGTCAATATGATGATTGATAAATGTCAGTCCTGAACCGTGGTTTGTTTTCTTTTTTTGCAATAAAACCGGGATGGCAGATTAAAATTGTTTATTTTACGTTGAAATAGAGGAAGATGTATTAAATAATACAGAAGCAGTGAAACGATTATTTCGAATTGACTTTTGAAAAAAATATCTTTGCGGAAACCGGGAGTGATTTTTAGAATGGAAATTAAAGATCTGTTAAATGGAAAAGATCAAATTATTAATTGTAATATTTTTGTGTGGGCTACTGAATGCGGTATATGCGCAGGAGGAAAATTTTTATTACGAAAATGCTGTATATGATGAAAATATAAAAACAGTACTCATGCACCGCGATGGGTTTGAATTGTCGAATCCTGTTTGGGAATTGGGCGAAGAAAATCCGCTTGTTTTTAAGTTCGACGACCTTTCGGGCGAGGTGAAAAATTATTATTACACTGTCATTCATTGTGATGCCGACTGGAATGAAAGTTACGTTCATCAATCGGATTACATCGACGGGTTTGCCGAAAATCCGCTGGAAGATTATGCCCGTTCGTTTAATACTTCGTTCGATTATATAAACTACCGTTTGTTCCTGCCCAATGAGGACATTGATTTTAAATATTCGGGAAATTACGCCCTGGTTGTTTACGAGGATGGCGATAAGGAAAATTTAGTTCTCAGCAAACGTTTTTATGTGGTTGAACCGCTGGTGGAGCTTGAAGGGACGGTCCGACGTGCCACGCTCGATGCATTTAAGGGAGAAAATCATGAGGTTGATTTTACTGTTTTTCACGACAACCTGAATATTGATAATCCACGGGATGAGGTGAAAGTGGTAGTGATGCAAAATAACCGGTGGGACAATGCCATTCGCGATTTGGAACCCCTTTTTATTCGCGACCGGGAACTGGTTTACGATTATAACCGTGAAAATGTGTTTGTGGCCGGGAATGAATTTCGTTACTTCGATAACCGTTCCAACCGGGTAAACGGCGAGAACGTGCAGGAAACAGAATTTCACCGGCCCTACTTCCATAAAACCCTCATGACAGATGAGGTTCGTGCAAATCGTCGTTTTTTTTCTTACGAAGATATGAACGGAAAATATGTAGTTGAAAGCCAGGACAGGGAGGTGGAGGATTACGACACGGAATGTGATTACACGTTTGTGCATTTTACCCTGCCGCTGGAATCGGTTCTGCTGGGAGGCACGGTGAATGTGTTTGGCGCCCTGAACCACTGGAATGCCAACAAAAGCAACGAAATGACCTGGAATTTCGATACCAGCGCTTACGAGTTAACTTTGCTGCTGAAACAAGGGTATTACAATTACATGTACGTTTATGTGCCGCAGGGGGCCGAAGTGGCCGATCATAAAAACATAGAAGGCAGCTTCTGGGAAACGGAAAACGATTACCAGATTTTTGTTTATTACCGCGAACGGGCAGCGCGGTACGACCGCCTGGTGGGATACCGGCAGCTAAATTCCGGAAAAGACCGGTAGCGGCGGGATTTCTACCGGAATTTTTTTCTAAAAATATTCGGGTTGAAACGGGGTCCCTGTCAATTAAAAGTATTTAGAAATACCTTTATTCAATGTACAGCGGCCCGTCAGGACCCAACGGAAGTCCAAGCATCATCCACACCACCAGCAGCGCAATCCAGACAACTCCCATTATAAGTGTATAAGGCAACATGGTAGATATGATGGTGCCAATGCCGTACCGTTTGTCGTATTTTTCGGCAAATGTAACAATCAGGGCAAAATAACTCATCATGGGTGTAATCAGGTTGGTGAGTGAATCGCCAATGCGAAAAGCAGCCTGCGTAAGTCCCGGGTGATAGGGCGGATCGATGAGCATCAGCATGGGAATAAATACCGGCGCCATAATGGCCCATTTGGCCGATGCGCTTCCCATAAACATGTTAATAAAGGCCGACATGATTACAAAACCCACAATCAGCGGGATGCCGGTCAGACCAATGCTTTGAAGTGTATTGGCTCCTTTAATGGCGAAAATAATGCCCAGGTTGCTGTAATTGAAAAAATAAACGAATTGAGCAGCAAAAAATACCAGCACAATGTACCCTCCCATTGTACTCATCGATTTTCCCAGGTGGTGGGCCACATCTTTGTCGTTGCGGATGGAGCCAACGGTGATTCCGTAAGCAAGTGCCGGGAAAAAGAACATCAGCAGGATGCCGATGATGATGCCCCTGAAAAACGGGGAATGCAAAACGGAGCCTGTCTCGGGATCGCGGAAGAGTCCGTTTTCCGGAATAACGGTGAGTGCCAGCAGTGCCAGTGTGGCAAGCAATGCCCAGCCTGCATAACGTAATCCTTTTTTCTCTTTGTGCGTCAGTTGTTCAATGGGCAACCTTTCTGCGGTTCCTTTGTACGGGCCCAAACGGGGTTCCACTATTTTTTCGGTAATCCAGGTACCTGCAATTAGCACTACGAAGCTGGAGGCAATCATAAAATAGTAGTTCACCGCCGGATTTACCACCATATCGGGAAGGATCATCTGTGCTGCCGATTCAGAAATACCGGCCAGAATAGGGTCGATGGAGCCAATGAAAAAATTGGCGCCAAAACCGCCGCTCACCCCTGTAAAGGCTGCTGCCAAACCAGCCATCGGGTGCCTCCCAAGGGCGTGAAAAATCATGGCTCCCAATGGGATCAGGATGACATAACCTGCCTCCACTGCCAGGCCTGAAATAACACCTGCCAGCACTATGGCGGCAGTTATCAGTCGTTTGGGAGCACCTAAAACCAGCGCCCGAATCATGGCCGAGAATAATCCCGACCCTTCGGCGGCACCAATTCCCACCATTACTACCAGAACATATCCCAGGGGAGGGAATCTCAGAAAATTTTGCAGAATGTTTTCATACATCCACCGGAGGCCTTCGCCGCTCAGCAGGCTTTTGGAATAAATGGGCTCTCCCTCCACCGGGTGCAGTGCCGAAGTGCCTGCCAGGTGGGCAATCCATGAAAAGAGAACCACCAGCAAGGCAAGGGCGGCAAACAAGGTTGCCGGATGGGGCAGCTTGTTGCCAATAATTTCAACATAATCGAGCATTTTCAGAAAGAGGGGCCGCTTTGTGCCATTGGTTTGTTCCGGTGGTGTTTTCATTCAACTGTTTATTTTATTTAATCTGATTCAGGATAAACGAACCGGTCGCCGGTATTTTTAATTACTTCTTCTTTCCATTCATCGGGATAGCCGGGGAATGAGGGTGGTTGCGGGTATCCCCATGGATTTCGCAGGAACTTACCTTCTTTTTCCTGTTTCCGGTTGCCGTCCAAATATTTCACCAGAAGAAATTCTCCCAGTTCTTTCCACCTTTTTACGGTGTAATTTCCCATGTTACAGGAGTAGTCGGTGAGAAATTCGCGGGCCAGTTGCTGATCTGTTTCCCAGAGGTTAAGGGCCGCTGCATCCACGCCGGGAGTATATTCTGTGAATTTATTTTCCAGTTCGCTTTGTACTTTGCGGACATCCGGCATAACACGATTATAGAACAGGTAGGCAAAATGGGCAACACGGTTGAACACCCAGAAAGCTGCATCGTCTTTGTAGTCGAGAATATCGCCATAGCCTTCGGCCCAGGTTTCGGGTACCCGGTTAATTCCGCAGTAGAACGGAACATAAACAGTGGTTCCGGCATCGTCAACGCCAAACCAGTTGATTCCGCCAATGGGATCGGGCAGCCAGCTGCGCATTTGTGCAATAAATGAAAACCCGGTTTGCTGGGTAACGGTGGTGCGTTCGTTAAAGTATTCCTGACCGTCGTATTCCCAGGTGAGGCCACGCCAGCGGTACGGCAGGCCAAACGGTCCGGCTCCTACGTCCTTCGCCATATCCAGTTTTGTCCCCTGCAGGTGATCGCGTTTAAAACGCATTAAATCCTGGGGCGTTAGTTTGCGGGTAGGCTTAATGAACAAGGGCATGCGGTTCTCAGATGTTTCGCCGGTGGCATAATCCCAGTATTCGTCCATTTCGTCGGAAACCTGGTTGAACATGCTCCAAACACGCAGTTCGCAAAAACGTGCAGCGCCAAAGTCGAGGGGGGCATACGCATCGCTGAAACTGAAATCGGCATCTTTTCCCTGGAAATAATCCTGCTCACGGGCGAAGGAAACCGCATCATGGGAATATACTACTTCCACCTCAGGATTGAATATTTTATCCAGGTTTTTACTGCTGATACTGCGTTTTTCGTCTTCCTTCGGGAATCCCGTAATGCGTGCATGGTTGGCATGGGCCGAAACATATCCGTCGGGAATGCGGATGGCCACCCAAACCGCACCTTTCCGGGTGTTAATATATTTTTCTTTTTTATCATCGTATTGCAGGTCGGTTCCTTTTCCAATCAGTTCCATAATCCACACTTCGTCGGGGTCGCCAATGGAAAACGATTCGCCTGAGCTGGCATAACCGTGTTCTTCAACCAGTTCGGCAATTACTTTAATTGCTTCGCGGGCATTTTTGGCCCGCTGGGTAGCCAGGAACATCAGTGCCGCATAATCCATCAGTCCGGTGGTGTCAACCAGTTCGGAGCGTCCGCCAAAAGTGGATTCACCGATAGCCAGCTGGTGTTCGTTCATAAAGCCAACGGTTTGATAGGTATATGGAACCTGCGGGATTTCTCCCAGCGGTTCAGCTGTGCCGCGGTCGTAAATGGTTACCATACTGCCCTCGGGCCAGTTTGTGGCCGGACTAAAATAAAGTTCACCGTAGCGGATATGGGAATCGGCGGCATAGGAAATCATGGTGGAGCCGTCAACCGTTGCTCCTTTTGTTACCAAAAAATTGGTACATGCTTTTGCAGGCGAAATGAAAATTCCGGGCAGAAACGCCAGGATCAGGGCAATGCGAATATATGTTTTCATAATGAAGAATTTTATTTTCTGGAGTGAAAGTATGACTCAAAGTCATGCCATCACATTTTTGCAAAACATTTAATTTTTTATCGTCTGAATTCCAGTAAATTCAGCTTAAAAAAATGTCCCGAAAATACGGGACAGGCGCAAAAATAATTAAAAAGGAGAAACAGGCAAATGACTAATAAATTACGGAATCTCTTCTTTTCCGTCGGCATATTTTGCAAACCGGCCGCTTTCGCGTGGGTGTACATTGTCATAACGGTCCCATGGCCAGCCACCGAACTGGGTTTTTCGGTAATCAGTAAATGCCTGTTGGATTTCTGCTGCGGTGTTCATTACAAAGGGCCCGTGCTGCACTACCGGTTCGTTAATGGGTTTCCCCTGCAGCAAAAGCAAATGGGTGTCTTTACCTCCGTTTTCAATGATGGTTGGCTGGTCGGCAAGCATTTCAAGTGAGTGGTAAGGTTCAATTTCAATACCCGCCACAGTGATTTTACTGCCTTCGTAGAAATAGAGTATTCGCTCGGTTTCCAGCGAAGCCGGAGGAACGGTCCATTTCGCATTGGCTTCCATTTTTATGAGCCAGATTCCCACTTCGTTTTCAGGGTTGGCTGCCCAGGAATCGGGCGCCGGCGGAGGTGCTTCCGTTTCATTTAATTTGCCGGCGATGAGGGTTATTTCAGTTTTTTTCCCGTTTTCATCTTTTTCAGACACAACCGGAATATCTTCTGCCCAGAGCATTGTATAAAAAGGTTCGGCAAATTTTTTGGCTTTGGGCAGGTTCAGCCAAATCTGAAATAATTCCACCGGATTTCCATCATTTGTATTCAGCATAGGGAACATTTCGGCGTGTTGTAAACCGGCTCCGGCGGTCATCCACTGCACATCGCCGTTTCCGTACCTGCCTGAAGCCCCGTGTGAATCGGAATGATCTACAAATCCCTTCAAAACAACTGTTACGGTTTCAAAACCCCGGTGCGGGTGTGCCGGAAAACCGGGAATGGTTTCTCCGTGGTACATGCGCCAGCCATCTTTTGTGGTGAAATCCTGTCCCAGGTTTCGTCCGGCAAGCGATGCCGCCGGTCCCAGCTGGTCGTTTCCCCTGGGATAATTGTCGTTATGATGTACGCAAAATAAAAACGGATCGTTGGTTTCCCACATAAAACCCAACGGTTTGATGTTGCTGATAAGTTTATTGTACATGACTTTAAAGTTTTGGTTTTTAAATAAATGTCAAGTTAATAATTTTTCTTTCAGCGCCATACCCGTGTACGATTTTTCAAGGTGAACCAGATCTTCCGGAGTGCCTTCAAAAACCAGTTTGCCCCCTTTGTCGCCGCCTTCGGGCCCCAAATCAATCACCCAGTCGGCTGATTTGATAATTTCCAGGTTGTGTTCGATGATGATGATGGAATGTCCGCGGGAAATGAGCGCATTGAACGAATCGAGCAGTTTTCGGATATCGTGAAAGTGCAGGCCGGTGGTGGGCTCATCGAAAATAAACAGGGTGGGGGCATCTTTTTCGTGTGACAGGAACGAAGCCAGTTTTACCCGCTGGCTTTCACCGCCCGACAAGGTGCTCGATGACTGCCCCAGTTTGATATAACCCAGCCCGACATCCTGCAATGGTTTCAGCCGTTTTGTAATTTTTTTCTCAGTGGTGGATTTTCCGGCAGAAAATAATTCGATTGCCTGATTAACGGTGAGGTTCAGGATGTCGTCGATGTTTTTGCCCTGATATTGCACATCCAGGATGTCCTCTTTGAAACGTTTGCCTCCGCAGCTTTCACAAACAAGAAAAACATCGGCAAGAAACTGCATCTCCACTTTAATGGTGCCTTCGCCCTGGCATTCGTCACACCGTCCGCCATCCACGTTAAACGAAAAATGGGATGGCTTCAGTCCCTGGACTTTTGCAGCTTGCTGTTCGGAGTATAATTTTCTGATTTCGTCGTAAGCTTTCAGGTAAGTTACCGGGTTGGAGCGTGATGATTTCCCAATGGGATTCTGGTCGATAAACTCAATGGCCGAAAGCATTTTGTAATCGCCCTTAACCGCATCATGTTGCCCGGTTCGTTCGCCATACCCACCCAGTATTTTTGTGAGCGCCGGGGACAGGATTTTTGAAACCAGCGACGATTTTCCTGACCCACTCACTCCGGTTACTACTGTGAGCGTGTTCAGCGGGAATTTCACATCCAGGTTTTGCAGGTTGTTTTCACGCGCCCCGATTATCTCGATATAATTGTTCCATTTTCGCCTTTGCCCCGGAATTTCTATTTTTTTTACGCCGGTGAGGTATTGTGTTGTCAGGCTTTCCGGTTTTTGAGAAAGTTCTTCATGGGTTCCCTGGAAAACCACCTCTCCTCCGTGCTGTCCTGCATACGGCCCGATATCGATAACCTGGTCGGCTGCCCGGATAATTTCTTCGTCGTGTTCCACCACAATCACCGTGTTGCCAATTTTCTGTAACCGTTTTAAAACCCGTATAAGTCGCTGTGTGTCGCGCGAATGCAGTCCAATACTGGGTTCGTCTAAAATATAAAGAGAGCCTACCAGGCTGCTGCCCAGTGAAGTAGCCAGGTTGATACGCTGCGATTCCCCGCCTGAGAGGGAAGAGGATAACCGGTTGAGGGTAAGGTAACCCAGTCCCACATCGCAGAGAAATGTCAGCCGGTTGTTGATTTCAATCAGAAGCCGTTTGGCGATTTCCTGTTTGTTGCTGTCAAGCTGCATTTCATTAAAAAAGGTTTTCAATTCCGAAACCGGCATGAGCACCAGCTGCTGCAACGATTTTCCTGCCACTTTTACGTAGCCCGCTTCTTTTTTCAGCCGGGTACCTTTACATTCGGGGCAGGTTGTTTTTCCCCGGTATCGCGACAACATCACCCGGTACTGTATTTTGTAACTTTTTTCTTCCAGGTACTTAAAAAACCGGTTCAATCCTTTAAAATGCCTGTTTCCTTTCCAAAGCAGTGATTTTTGCTCCGCAGTGAGTTCATAAAAAGGTTTGTGGATAGGGAAATTGAACTGGCTGGCCGAATAGATCAATTGGTCTTTCCACTTGCTCATTTTTTCGCCACGCCAGCAAACAATGGCATCCTGGTATATGGAAAGCGATTTGTTGGGAATGACGAGGTCTTCGTCAATACCAATTATTTTCCCGTAGCCTTCACAGGTGGGGCAGGCACCCACGGGGTTGTTAAAACTGAACATGTGCACGGTCGGCACTTCAAACTCGATTCCGTCTGCCTCAAACCGGTTGGAAAAACTGCGCTCGATGGTTTCTTCCCCGTTGAGCACTTTTAAAACACACTCGCCGTGCCCTTCATAAAAAGCCGTTTGTACCGAATCGGCCACCCGGCTTTGGGTATCCTCATCGGGCCCGACAACCACCCTGTCGATGATTACATTGCAGGTACCATTGCAAAAGTTTTCGTTTCCTGCCTCTACCAGTTCGTTAATCCGTTTTACCTGTCCGTTTATTTCGAGGCGTGAAAAACCTTGCTGCATCAGCAACTCGGCCTCCTTTAACAACGAACGCCCGTTTTGTGTTTTCAGCGGCGAGAGGATCATCGCCCGGGTATTTTCGGGAAAAGAAAATACAAAATCAACCACATCGGTAACGGTATTGCGGGCCACTTCTTTCCCCGAAACATAGGAAATGGTTTTTCCCACGCGCGCAAAAAGCAGTTTCAGGTAATCGTATATTTCGGTGGAAGTTCCTACCGTAGAGCGTGGGTTTCGGGTGTTAACTTTTTGCTCGATGGCAATGGCCGGCGGAATACCTTTTATGTAATCCACTTCCGGTTTGTTTATGCGTCCTAAAAATTGCCGCGCATACGATGAAAGGCTTTCTACATAACGTCGCTGGCCTTCGGCAAAAAGCGTATCGAATGCCAGTGAAGATTTTCCGGAACCTGATACTCCGGTTACAACAATGAATTGCCCCAACGGGATTTTTAAACAAATGTTTTTAAGGTTGTGGACCCTTGCATGTTGTATTTCGATGAATTTTTTTTCTTTTTTTTCAGGCATAGCCGGAATGGAATTCTTATAAATTGGTTAAAAAACTTGTTTATTTCAGTAAAAAGTCTCATTTTTACCTGTGCAAAATTAATAATATTGTTTTACTTCAATTTAAAATCGTCGCCTATAGGATAACTTTACTTTTTGTTTTAAAAATAAATAGAAGGTAATGTTCAGAACAAATGCACTGAACGACAATGAGCTCGTTCAACAGTTTATAGAAGGCGATCAGAATTCTCTGGAGATTTTAATTCATCGACATAAAAGCAGGGTGTATTCCTACATTTTGTTGATAGTGAAAAATCAGGAACTCGCCGAAGATGTCTTTCAGGAGACATTTATTAAGGTGATACGCTCCCTGAAAAGGGGAAAGTATGTGGAAAACGGAAAATTTGTTTCCTGGGTGCTGCGTATTGCCCACAATCTGATTATCGACCATTTCAGAAAAGTAAAACTCCAGGGCACTGTTTCCAATGATAGCCTGGAAGTTGATATTTTTAACTCACAGAAATTTTCTGAAGCTACCATCGAAGATGAGTTGGTAAATAACCAGATACTTAGTGAGGTGAAGGAGTTGATAAAAGAACTGCCGGAAGATCAGCAGCAGGTAATTTATATGCGGCATTACCAGGGATTGAGCTTTAAAGAAATTGCCGAGCAGACCGGTGTAAGCATTAATACTGCCCTGGGACGTATGCGGTATGCCCTTATTAACCTGCGCAAACTCATCCGTCAAAAGAACCTTGTACTGACCCGTATTTAACCTTTGTTAACACAATAATTAACAAAGGATGGGCGTTCTTGATGAAAATAAATTATATGAGAATGCCTATGAAAAAAAGTTCTACATTATTTTTTTTAATCGGGGAATCACATCCTTCTTCGGGAGTGAATCTTGACTGCAGGTGTGAAGCTCCGGAAAGTTATTTAAATGAAATGAAACCCGAAGGTTTTTTACCATCACCAGGTACTATCCAGAACATCCTGGATTTTGCAAGTGCATATGATGTTTTGGAAACCGAAACTGTAGGGCAGACAGAGATGATTTTGAACTGAAACAAAGTTTGAAATCGATCGAGTAAAAAAGGTACCATTCGTGGTACCTTTTTTTTGATCTGAAAAATACACCAGACTTCTTGGTAATGTGAAAATTTTGTTTTAAATTGTGATATTATTTTAATATCATTTTAATTAAATTTCAATGTCATGGAAAAAGAATATTCCGGGTTATCAGGTTACCTGTTTGTTTTGTTGGAACTGATCCTTTTGGTCTTAATTGTTTTTGGGTTTGTGAAGGGACTGGTTGTTCCTTCGGTTGCGTTAACAGTGTTGTTCTTTTTTATTGCACCGGGCTTTACGGTGGTCGATCCGAACCAGAGCTGTGTAATGGTGCTATTTGGCGCCTACAAGGGCACTATAAAAGCCAATGGTTTTTACTGGGTGAACCCTTTTTTTGTCCGGAAAAAGATTTCGCTGCGCGCCCGGAACTTCGACAGCGACCCGATTAAAGTGAACGACAAGCTCGGAAATCCGATAATGATTGGGGTAGTGTTGGTTTGGAAGGTTGAAAATACGTATAAAGCTGCCTTTGGTGTTGATGAATATGAACATTTTGTAGTCGTGCAAAGCGAGGCTGCTTTACGCAAGTTGGCTGGCATGTATCCCTACGATAACTTTGAAGATGAAACCGCTGAAGTCACTCTCCGGGAAAGTACAGAAGAAGTAAACGATAAGCTCGAAACCGAAATCAGGGAACGGCTTGAAATGGCTGGCATTTTTGTTATTGAAGCACGGATAAATTACATTGCTTACGCCCAGGAAATTGCCCAGGCTATGCTTAAACGGCAGCAGGCTACAGCCATTGTGGCTGCCCGGTTTAAAATTGTGGAAGGGGCTGTGAGTATGGTTGAAATGGCCCTGAACGAGCTGGGTGAAAAAGAAATTGTAGATTTCGATGAAGAGAAAAAGGCAACGATGGTGAGTAACCTGATGGTGGTACTTTGCGGAGATAAAGATGTTTCCCCGATAGTAAATACAGGGTCGCTCTACCAGT
>CAYRBS010000020.1:13608-18580 GCA_964422335.1 uncultured Mariniphaga sp.
CTTTGCGGAGATAAAGATGTTTCCCCGATAGTAAATACAGGGTCGCTCTACCAGTGAAAATTTTTACCGGTTTTTAAAAGGCCATTCAACCAGTTGAGGATGGTGGAATAACACAAAGAGTGAGGTAAGTAAATGGCAAAGAAAAAATCATTTGTGCTCAGGGTCGATCCTGAAATGATGAAAGCCGTCGAAAAATGGGCGGCTGACGATTTCAGGAGTATAAACGGGCAGTTGGAATGGATAATTTACAATGCGTTAAAAAATTCTAAACGATTAAAAAATCAAAAAGATAATGAAGGAGGGAAGTAATTATTTGTTTGAACCCGGTACCCATTTTATCGGTGATTTTTAATTTTTTCTGCAACATTAAAACAACAACGAACAAAAATGAGAGGTATGAACAAACAAAATTATTCTTGCCCAAAATGCGGAAACAGGAAGGCAGACATTGATCAAATAAGAACCACCGGTGCCGGATTTAGCCGTTATTTTAACATTCAGAACCGGAAATTCACGGGGGTATCATGCACCCGGTGCGGTTATACCGAATTTTATCGCGGCACAAGAACCAGTGGGGGAAGCAATGTGCTTGATTTTTTGACCAATTAACAAATAACGCTTTTTTATAAATCATTTTCAAAATGAGACAGTTGAACGGGTGTTGTGTCAACATGGTATCATTTAAATCAGGGAGCAGAGCAAAATGGGTTGGAGGCCTCACCTTCTATTAAAGCAGGAGGGTGCCGGGCAAGTATTCAATCAAACAGGTTTCCGTCCGTTTAAATAGACTTGATTTAAATAAGGATATTGATATATCGCAATATGAAATTTTTGAAATATTTGTTCGGTTGTTTTAAGAGCAAGGTTGCAAAGGGATTAGCGTGATGTTTTTTCAGGATTGGAGCAACCTGAAAATTCCTGGCAATTTAAGTTCTGTTCTTTTTAACCCCACATCCTTTTATCGTTTTTGATTTCCTTGGGTTCAATATTTATATTTGATGCCTTTATTAAAAAAATTTCATGTTTTCCTGGAAACAGTGAGAAGTGAAACTTAAATAAATCAATCAATGAAAGCTTACAAAATTATTGTTTTGGCCAAACAGGTTCCCGACACCCGGAATGTTGGCAAAGATGCAATGAAAGCCGACGGGACAGTCAACCGGGCTGTTCTTCCTGCCATTTTCAATCCTGAAGATTTAAATGCGCTGGAACAGGCTTTACGGATTAAGGACCAATTTCCGGGAACCACCGTAAAAATTCTGACCATGGGCCCCGGGCGTGCTGCCGATATTATTCGTGAAGGATTATTCAGAGGTGCCGACGGCGGTATCCTTTTAACCGACAGGGCTTTTGCGGGTTCCGATACGTTGGCTACTTCGTATGCACTCGGACAGGCGTTAAAAAAAATGGGTAAAATTGACCTGATAATTGCCGGCCGGCAGGCCATCGACGGCGATACAGCCCAGGTGGGGCCCCAGGTGGCTGAAAAACTGGGTATGCTTCAAATTACTTATGTGGAAGAAGTAAAGGAACTGAAAAAAGATACCATTGTGTTGAAACGCCGGCTCGACAGGGGAGTGGAAACCGTTAAATGCAAGCTGCCGCTGGTAATGACTGTTAATGGCACAGCCCCGGAATGCCGGGTTCGAAATGCCAAATTACTCATGTCGTTCAAACGTGCAAAAACCGTTACCGAACTGCAGAAAGAAAATGAAGATTATACTACACTTTACAACGACCGTCCGGAGTTGAATATCCCGGAGTGGACGGTTAACGACATTGAAACCGATGCCTCTCAACTTGGATTGACCGGTTCTCCAACCAAAGTAAAATCCATTGAGAACGTGGTGCTACAGGCGAAAGATTCGAAAATTATTTCGGCTTCCGATACAGAAATTGAAAATATGATGCTTGAACTTCTTGAAAGTCATACCATCGGTTAATTGTACCATTTTAAATGAACGATAATATAAAAATGAATAACGTATTTGTTTATTGCGAAACTGAAGATGGCCAGGTTGCCGAAGTAAGTCAGGAATTACTGACCAAAGGCAGAACGCTGGCTAATGAACTGAACTGTAAACTGGAAGCAATTGCCATTGGGCACCGGTTAGACGGGGTTGCTGATCAGGTAGTTCCATACGGGGTTGACACACTCTATCTTGCCGATGATAAGAGGTTGTATCCTTACCAAACCTTACCTCACACTTCAATTATTCTTAAGTTGTTTGAAGAAGAAAAACCCCAAATCGCATTGATGGGCGCTTCATCCATTGGCCGCGATCTCGGCCCGCGGGTATCGTCAGCGTTGCACAGTGGGTTAACAGCCGATTGTACCAGTTTGGTTATTGGCGAGCACTACGATAAAAAGGCGGATAAAAAATACGAAAACCTGCTGTACCAGATTCGTCCGGCTTTTGGCGGAAACATCATTGCAACCATCATCAATCCCGATTGCCGTCCGCAAATGGCAACGGTGCGCGAAGGGGTGATGAAAAAAGAAATTCTCGACCCGAAATACAAAGGCAAAATTGTTAAACTCGATGTGTCGAAATATGTCAGCGACGCTGATTTTGTTGTTGAAATTGTTGAAAGGCACATTGAAAAAAGCAAGTTGAACATTAAAGGTTCACCCATAATTGTTTCCGGCGGATACGGCGTTGGGTCCAAAGAAAATTTCAAGTTACTGAACGACCTGGCCGAAGTGCTTGGGGGTGAGGTTGGTGCTTCACGCGCTGCGGTTGATGCGGGTTATGCCGAACATGAACGGCAAATTGGACAGACCGGTTTAACGGTGCGTCCGAAATTGTACATCGCCTGCGGAATTTCAGGGCAGATTCAGCACCGCGCCGGCATGGAACAGTCGGCACAGATTATTGCAATTAACACCGATCCTGAAGCTCCCATTAATTCCATTGCCGACTATGTTATTACCGGAGATATTGCTGAAATCATTCCCAAAATGATTAAGTATTACAAAAAGAATACGAAATAAATTTTAGAAAATGGCAAATTTTTATACCGATAACAGCGAATTAAAATTTCATTTGACCCATCCGTTAATGGAAAAAATTGTTCGTTTAAAAGAACGTAATTTTTCGTTTAAGGATGAATTTCAATTTGCACCGCTCGACTACGAGGATGCAGTTGACAGCTACGAGCGTGTACTTGAAATTGTGGGGGAGGTAAGCGGTGATATTATTGATCCAAATGCTGAAAGTATCGATGCGGAAGGGCCGCAGGTTATTGATAGCCATGTGGTTTATGCGCGTGGGACAAAAGAAAATATCAAAGCATTGAACCAGGCCGGATTAATGGGCATGTCGCTGCCTTATAAATACGAAGGGCTCAATTTCCCGATTGTTCCGTATATCATGGCGGCTGACATCGTTTCGCGTGCCGATGCCGGGTTTGTAAATATTTGGGGATTGCAGGACTGCGCCGAAACCATCAATGAATTTGCGTCGGAAGAGCAGAAAGAGAAATACCTGCCCCGCGTTTGCAATGGCGACACCATGGCCATGGATTTAACCGAACCCGACGCCGGGTCTGATTTGCAGGCGGTTCAGTTAAAAGCAACCTGGGACGAGAAGCAAAACACCTGGCTGCTAAACGGAGTGAAACGGTTTATTACCAATGGCGACGGCGATATCTCGCTGGTGCTGGCACGCTCCGAGCCGGGAACCAAAGACGGCCGCGGACTTTCCATGTTTATTTACGACAAACAACACGGGGGAGTGACCGTCCGGCGCATCGAACACAAAATGGGAATTATCGGTTCACCAACCTGCGAACTGGTTTTCAAAAATGCACGGGCTGAGTTGGTAGGTTCCAGAAAACTGGGACTGATAAAATACGTCATGTCGCTGATGAATGGCGCCCGTTTGGGGATTGCAGCACAATCGGTTGGGTTAAGCGAAGCCGCTTACCGTGCAGCGCTGGAATATGCCAAAGAACGAATGCAGTTCGGCAAAGCAATAATACGCTTCCCGGCAGTGTATGAAATGCTTTCGATGATGAAAGCAAAACTGGACGCTTCCAGAACATTGCTTTACGAAACAGCCCGTTTTGTGGATATGTACAAAACATATCAGCACATTTCGGAAGAACGGAAACTGGAAAAAGAAGAGCGTACCGAGATGAAGCACTACCAACGGCTGGCCGATATTTTTACCCCGCTTGTGAAAGGGATGGCAAGCGAATACAGCAACCAGCTGGCTTACGATGCAGTACAGATTCACGGTGGTTCGGGTTTTATGAAGGATTACGCGGTGGAACGGATTTACCGCGATGCACGCATTACTTCCATTTACGAAGGCACAACCCAGTTGCAGGTGGTAGCGGCCATCCGGGGAATTACAACGGGAGCTTTCCTGAAACAAATCAGGGTTTACGAAGCAGAACGCATTTCGCCCAAACTGGAATACCTGAAACGATCGCTGATCATCCTGACCGATGACTTTGAGCAGGCCGTGAAGAAAGTGACTTCGACTGAAGACAATGAATTCCTCGATTTTCATGCCCGCCGGCTGGTGGAAATGGCAGGCCATATTATCATGAGCTATTTGTTGCTGCTCGATACGAACCGGGATGAATCATTTCTGCGATCGGCCCGGAACTATATCACTTTCGCCAAAGCACAGGTGAAGGCAAATGCAGAGTTCATCCGGGTTTCTGAACTGAGCGACCTGGGAACTTATAAGTTTGAATTGTAAGAATACAAGTTTAGGATTTTTTGTTTTCAGCCCCGGTTGGTTTTCAATTTCCTGGCGGGGCTGAATTTTTCATAAGCAAAATTTCGGTTGAAACCGAATAATTAACGGTAAATTTTTCGTTTCAAAACGAATAGTTTACTTTTTTTGTGATAATTGATGAAAGTTTTTCAGAGAATAAACGTGAACAGCCGTCTCGTTCGCGATATTAATTTATTCCTCCGCAACCATTAAATTAACTTCCTGATCATCTTACCGTA
>CAYRBS010000021.1:0-17979 GCA_964422335.1 uncultured Mariniphaga sp.
CTTAGCGTTTTTTAACAATTTTTAATCCAATGAAAAAAGATGTTAAATGTCGGGAGTATTAAAAAATACGCCCCTCCATAAAAAACTAAAAACCAGAAGATTGGAAACACAAACAACAAAATGGCAATGAGCATGTGATTACCCTTTTTCTTTAATTTTGTAAAGAACGCCCATTGTAAAATTTGTTTTTTCAATGAAAACCTTTTTAAATTTGACCCAGCAATAAGATGAAGGCTATGATTTATTATTTTAAAATCACTTCCCAGGAAATAAAAAACTTCCGGCTGGAAGTAAAGCTGGATGAAAACCATTCGTTTTACGATTTTCACACCATTATACAAAAAAGTGTTGGCTTTGAGTCACATCAACTGGCCTCCTTTTTTATATCTGATGGCGGATGGACTAAAAAAAGCGAAATCTCGATGCTGGATTTAGGATTAAATGGCGGCGCTTATTATATCATGCAAAAAACAAAGCTATCTGACTTAGTAAAATCAACCGGGCAAAAACTCATTTACACGTTTGATTTTTTTAACGACAGATCATTTTTTATAGAACTAACTGGTATTGTTATGGAAAAAAATCTCAAAGAGCCATTGGTCACCCTGAAGCAGGGTGACGCCCCTGTACAAGTTCTTGGAGAAGAAAATGAAGAACAGGTGACGTCAAACCTTCAGGAGGAAGAAGTTTTTGTGGACTTTGGCGTCTTGGACGATTACAACGAACTTTACGGGGAAATGGAAGACTTTTAAGTTTTTCCAGCCTGTTACAACAGGTATCGAAAAAGTATTCACAGACTGCTCAATTCATTTTGAGCAGTCTTTTTTTTGTCCTTTCTTTGCCCCGAAATTAAGTAGTAAAAATGTTAGGAAACCTGATTGTGCTGACAGGTCCCACCGCAGTAGGGAAAACCAGGGTGGCCATTGCCATTGCCCGCCATTTCAACACGGAAATCGTATCGGCCGATTCACGCCAGTTGTACCGCGAAATGAACATTGGCACGGCGGTTCCCACTCCGGAAGAACTGGCTGCAGTCAACCACCACTTCATCCACTCCCATTCCATATTCGATAACTACAATGCCAGCCGGTACGAAAACGAAGTGCTCGACCTGCTTAACAACCTGTTCCAAAAATTCGGTACTGTTTTAATGACAGGGGGTTCCATGCTTTACATCGATGCGGTTTGCAAAGGCATTGATACCATGCCCGATGTAGATCCGGAACTGCGGCATAACCTTAAAATACGTCTGAATAACGAAGGGCTGGATAGCCTGCGCCTTCAGCTTAAAAAACTCGACCCCGAATATTACCACACGGTGGACATGAAAAACCCTGCCCGCATTATCCACGCGCTGGAAATTTGCCTGATGACCGGCAAACCCTACTCCTCATTTCGCTCGGGGCCGCAAAAAAAACGCCCCTTCTCTGTTATAAAAATAGGGTTGGATTGCGAGCGGCACCAGTTACACCAGCGCATCAACCAACGGGTGGACCAGATGATAAAAAACGGGTTGGAAGAAGAGGCACGAAAACTCTACCCGCACAAAAACCTGAATACCTTAAACACAGTGGGATACCGTGAACTTTTTTCCTGTTTCAACGGCGAAATCACAAAAGAAAAAGCCATTGAGCTGATTAAACGCAACACCCGCAGGTATGCACGAAAACAACTTACCTGGTTCAGGAAAGACCCCGAAATGAATTGGTTTCAACCCAACGATATCTCTAAAATAATTGCTTTTCTCGAACTAAAACTGCAGGAGAATGAAAAAACAGGGTAATTTTGTCATCCGCGTTTATGGAATAATTTTGAATGAAAATGATGAAGTTTTACTCACCGACGAGTTCCGGTTTGGTGTAAAAATGACCAAATTTCCCGGGGGTGGCCTTGAATTTGGCGAAGGGACAATCGACTGCCTGCGCCGCGAATTCAAAGAAGAATGCAACGGGCAGGAGATCGAAAACATCCGTCATTTCTACACGACCGATTTTTTTCAGCAAGCATTGTTTATGGAAGACCACCAGCTTATCAGCATTTATTACCTCGCCAATTTAAAAAACCCAATCCGGTTCAACATTTCCAAAAAGCCCTTCGATTTTGAAAAAACGGAAAACGGCAGCCAGAGTTTCCGGTGGGTGAAATTAAATGATTTAAAAACAGATGATTTATCATTCCCGATTGATAAATTTGCAGCAAACAAATTAACAAATATGAGATGAAGATTACCATTCTCGGACCGGCACATCCATTCAGGGGAGGCATTGCGGCCCTCAACGAGCGGCTGGCAAAACAACTGAATGCCGAAGGCCACGAAGTAAACATTGTTTCATTCACCCTGCAATATCCCAACATACTTTTCCCCGGGAAAACCCAGTTCTCATCCGGCGAAACTTCATTTCCATTTCCTGTAACCAGGGAAATTAATTCCATCAACCCGCTCAACTGGTTAAAAACCGGTTTAAGAATAAAAAAGGCCCGGCCCGATTTACTGATTGTCAGGTTCTGGATTCCGTTTATGGGAATGGCCCTGGGTACCATTTGTAAAATAGCAAAAAAAAACAAGCACACCCGCGTTATCTCCATTGTTGACAATATTATCCCCCACGAAAAAAGGCCCGGCGACAAATTTCTCAGCAACTATTTCATAAAAAATACCGATGGTTTTATTGCCATGTCAAAAAGTGTACTGAAAGATTTAACCACTTTCGACCGTTCCAAACCCAAAAAATTCACCCACCACCCCATTTACGACCATTACGGTGAAATTCAACCAAGGGAAACCGCGCTGAAGAAAATCAATCTTGATGAACAATACCGCTATATTTTATTCTTCGGTTTTATCAGGGATTACAAAGGGCTCGACCTGTTGCTCGAGGCTTTTTCCGATAAATTCTTCAAAGAAAATAAAATCAGGTTAATTGTTGCGGGTGAATTTTACAGCGATGAGCAGAAATATTTAAAACTGATTGAAAGGCTGAAACTGGAAAACCAGGTCATTGTAAGGTCAGACTACATTCCCAACACGGAAGTTGAAAACTATTTTAATGCCGCCGACCTTGTGGCCCAACCTTATAAATCGGCCACACAAAGCGGGGTTACCCAAATTGGGTTTCATTTTAACAAACCAATGCTGGTTACCAATGTTGGCGGGCTTTCCGAAATAATCCCGCATGGCAAAGCAGGTTATGTGGTGTCCCCGGTTGCCGGGGAAATAAAAAAAGCGCTCATTGATTTTTTTGAAAACGACCGGAAGGAGCTTTTTACCCGCAATGTCATCAAAGAAAAAGAGCGGTTCCAATGGGAAAAAATGACCGAAACAATTTACCAACTCTACAACACACTCACCCATGACTGACACAAAACAAAACATTCCGGCACCAAAAAACCTTTTCTCCGGTTTTTCATACGATGTTTCGCTGGCAAATCATGGTGTAATTATTGATATATAATTAGGGGGATAAATATTTTCAGCACGTTTAAATTTGACAGGAACCAAAAAATTAAAACCTTTGAACGTCCGAAAAACAGGATTGTTAAAATTGTAAAATAAATTAAGATAGAAACCATTGCAGCATTTTAATAAAGCAGAAATACGACAAATAGAAGATCGCTACCAGGATTTCAGGAAGGTAATCCAGGATAAATTTGACGAGGAACGCCTGGCGCGTATCGAAAAAGCATTCCGGTTTGCCAATGCTGCCCACGATGGCATCAAGCGGAAATCGGGAGAACCTTATATTATCCATCCCATTGCCGTAGCCAAAATCGTGGCCAAAGATTTGGGACTTGGGGCCACTACCATTTCTGCTGCCATTTTGCACGATGTAGTTGAAGATACCGAATATTCGATTGAAGACATTGAAAACATGTTTGGCAAAAGGGTGGCCCGAATTGTGGACGGCCTCACCAAATTGTCGGGCGATTTTGATACACGGCAGGCACTCACCCTCAAAAAAATGTTGATGACCCTTTCGGACGATGTGCGTGTCATCCTCATCAAAATTGCCGACCGGTTGCACAACATGCGCACCCTCGACTCAATGCCCCCCAACAAAAAAATTAAAATTGCAGGCGAAACACTTTACCTTTACGTTCCGCTGGCCTACCGGCTGGGTTTGTACGCGGTAAAAACGGAGCTGGAAGAACTGAGTTTCAAATACAAACATCCTGAAGAGCATAACAAAATACTTTACATGCTCCACAACCAGGAAGAAAAACGCAATTACCTGGTAAACGAATTTATCCAACCCATCAGGGAAAAACTCAGCGAAGAAAAAATTGAAAGTACCCTCTCCCACCGGCTGAAGTCAACCTGGTCGATTTGGCAAAAAATGCAAAAAAAAGGCGTTACGTTTCATGAGATTTATGACATCATGGCCGTACGTATTGTTATTAAAGCCAAACCCGGGATCTCGGAAAAACGGCAATGTTTCGATGTCCTTTCACTGGTTACCGACATTTACAAACCACGCCCCGACCGCATTCGCGACTGGATTACCATGCCAAAGGCAAACGGTTACGAATCGCTGCATGTAACGGTAATGGGGCCCCAGGGGAAATGGGTGGAAGTGCAGATTCGTACCGAACGTATGGACGAAATTGCCGAGCACGGTTTTGCCGCCCACTACCGTTACAAAGACATCAGCACCTTCGAAAACGAGCTGGAAACCTGGATTGAACGTATTCGCGAACACCTCAAAAGCCCCGGCTCCGATGCTTTCGAATTTCTCGACGATTTTAAGCTGAATTTGTATGCGGCCGAAATCAACCTCTTTACTCCCAAAGGAGACATGGTTTCGCTACCCCAGGGCTCCACGGTTATCGACTTTGCTTACGAAATTCACTCCGACCTCGGGAATAAATGCATCGGGGCGAAAATCAATTATAAACTGGTGCCCCTTAGTTACGTACTCAACAATGGCGACCAGGTGGAGGTGCTCACATCGAAAAACCAGACCCCAAAACTCGAATGGCTGAAATTTGCCACCACCGCCAAAGCACGGTCAAAAATTAAAGATACCTTCAAACAGGAAAAGAAAAAACATGTTGACGAAGGAAAAAAAATAGTGGAAGATGCCCTGAAGGCAGTGAATGCGCCAGTGAATTCGAACAACCTGAAAAAAATTATTGCCCATTTCAACCTGAATAACAAAGAACAACTCTATTCCGAAGTAGGTATGGGGTTTTTAACCCTGGGGAACCTGAATAACATTCTGGGGAAAAAATCACCCAATAAACTTGTTAAATACTGGAATATCACTTTCAGCAGAAAAAAGAAAGAGGAAGAGTTACAGGAAGAGCCACCCCAAAAAGGTCATAAAATCGATAAACGCAAACCATTTGTTCTGAAAGAAAACCAGGACAACATCAATTATTCACTGGCCAAATGCTGCAACCCCATTCCGGGCGACGAAGTAATTGGTTACCTCAGTACTGACGAACACGTGATTATTCATAAAACCGGTTGCAAAGAGGTTGAAAAATTTCTTTCGAGCCACGGCGATCGTATTATTGCTGCGGAATGGACAAGATTTAAAAAGCACTCGTACCTCACCCGGCTGCGGCTCGAAGGTTTCGACCGATTGGGAATTGTAAACGAAGTAACCAACGTCATCTCAAAACAATACAGCATCAATATGCGATCGGTAAAATTCGATACCCACGAGGGCATTTTTGAAGGCGATCTTTTTATTTACATCCACAGTGCCGAAGACTTAACAAACCTCATCGCAAACCTTGAAAAAATAAGGGGAATTGACCGGGTCTCACGCGACGAAAACCTGAATGATTAAATTTCCTTCGCGGCCCGGAGAAATCAAAAAAAATTTATATTTTTGAACCTTATTTAAAATTAGTTTAAATATGAATAGCCACAAAACCAGGGAGGCGGTGAGGAATATGTTTACTGAGTACCTGGAAAAAAACGGGCATAGAAAAACTCCTGAAAGGTTCGCTATTCTCGATGAGATTTACTCGAGGGACGGGCATTTTGACATTGAGTCGCTTTACATATCAATGAAAAATAAGAAATACCGCGTAAGCCGGGCCACTCTTTACAATACTATTGATCTGTTACTGGAATGCAAATTGGTGGTAAAACACCAGTTCGGAAAAAACATCGCACAATTTGAAAAAGCATTTGCCACGATGCAACACGATCATTTAATTGACACCACCAACGGAAAAGTAGTGGAATTTTACGATCACCGTATCCGGGAAATTATTGAAGATGCCTGCCTGAAACACAACTTCAAACTTTCGCACCACACACTTTATATTTACGGGGAATACATAAAAAAATAGTTATAATTGATAAAAATTCCTGTACTCCTTCTGATTTTTTATGCTTCCACCAAAAATATTTGTACTTTTAGTGGCTTAATATAAAGCCGTGAAATTATCTCCGGAAAGGATTTTTTTTCACGGTTTCGTTTGTGTAATAAAAATTAAAAATCCGATGAATGTAGATGTATTGCTTGGCCTTCAATGGGGCGACGAAGGGAAAGGGAAAATTGTGGATGTATTAACCCCAAAATACGATGTAATTACCCGGTTCCAGGGAGGCCCAAATGCCGGGCACACCCTCGAGTTTAACAACATTAAACATGTTCTCCATACTATTCCGTCCGGTATTTTCCGCGAAAATAAAATCAACATCATTGGGAATGGCGTGGTTATCGATCCCATCGTTTTCAAAAAGGAAATCGAGTCGTTGAAAAAAATTGGTTTCGAGCTTTCCAAAAACCTGTACATTTCTAAAAAGGCCCACCTCATTTTGCCCACCCACCGGATACTGGATGCTGCTTCCGAACAGCAAAAAGGCCTGACAAAAATTGGTTCTACATTAAAAGGCATCGGCCCCACTTATAAAGATAAAGTCGGTCGTGAAGGACTCAGGGTGGGTGATCTGCTTCACAACTTCCAGGAAAAATACAACTCCCGGGTAGAAAACCACAAAACGTTACTTTCCGGATTCTACCAGTTCGATTATAAAAAAATACTGTCGGAATGTGAACAGGAATGGTTTGAAAGTATCGAGTTACTCAAAACATTTCAGATAACCGACACCGAACACCTTATAAACGACCTGCTCAAACAGGAGAAACCCATTCTTGCAGAAGGGGCACAGGGCACCCTGCTCGATATTGATTTCGGTTCCTACCCGTTTGTTACCAGTTCGAACACAATATGTGCCGGAGCCTGCACCGGGCTTGGTATTGCGCCTCAAAAAATAGGCAAGGTTTACGGTATTTTTAAAGCCTACTGCACCCGGGTGGGAATGGGACCTTTCCCTACCGAACAATTGGAAGAAACCGGCCAAAGACTGCGCGATGCCGGCAATGAATACGGCTCAACTACCGGAAGGCCCCGCCGCTGCGGATGGCTCGACCTGGTAGCACTTAAATATTCAACCATGCTCAACGGGGTTACCGAGTTAATTATGATGAAAGCCGATGTGCTCGATACATTCGATACCATAAAAATTTGCGTGGGGTACGAAATTAACGGCGAAGTAGTAGAACACTTCCCTTTCGAACTCACCGATGATGTAAAACCGGTTTTCGTGGAACTTCCCGGCTGGGAAACCGACCTGACAAATATTAAAACACAGGACGAATTCCCGGAAGAATTAAATAATTACATCGGTTTTATTGAAGACGAAATGGGCATCCCGGTATCCATTGCTTCCGTGGGCCCCAATCGCGAACAGACTATCTTCCTTGGGTAGTCGTCAACGGATGCCGGTAAAAATTGTTCCCTAATCTTCTTTTTTTGACCGATAACTTAATTATCTTTAAGGAATTGGAATTAGTTGACTAAATTATGCCTTTAGTATCAAATTTTTGGGGAATTTATACCGATTTTTACGAGCTTACCATGGCTCAGGGATATTTTTACTGCGGAAAAAAAGACGATACCGCCACCTTTAATTATTTTTTCCGCACCAATCCGTTCCGGGGAGGATTTACTGTATTTGCCGGTTTGAACGATTTCCTGGAGATGCTTTCAACATTCACCTTCGACGATTCTGACATCGCTTATCTGAAAAAACAGGGATTCAAAACGGAGTTTCTGGAATACCTGGCAGACTTCCGTTTTTCAGGCAACATACTCAGTGCCAGGGAGGGAGAAATTATGTTTCCCAACGAACCGGTCCTGCAGGTGGAGGGAAATATTATTGAATGCCAGCTCATTGAAAGCATGTTACTGAATATTCTCAATTTTGAATCGCTGATAGCGACCAAAGCCTTCCGGGTAAAACTGGTGGCCAACGGAAGACGTTTTACCGATTTCGGAATGCGCCGGGCTCAGGGGCTGGGGGCCATTCATGCAAGCCGGGCAGCTTTTATCGGCGGGGCTTCGTCCACTTCAAATGTAATGGCCGGTAAGCTTTTTGGAATTCCGGTTACGGGTACACAGGCCCACTCGTGGATTCAAAGTTTCGACTCGGAACTGGAAAGTTTCAGGGCATTTGCCAAATCGCAGCCCGAAAATACCGTTTTACTGGTTGACACTTACGACACCCTGAAATCCGGAGTGCCCCATGCTATCCGTGTGGCAAAAGAGATGGAAAAAGAAGGGCACCGGCTGAAAGCTATCCGGCTCGACAGCGGCGATTTGGCATACCTTAGCAAAAAAGCACGCAAAATGCTCGACGATGCAGGCCTGGGATACGTAAAAATTGTGGCATCGAACCAACTGAACGAACACGTGGTAAAAAGCCTGCTGAAAGATCAGAATGCTGCCATTGACGCATTTGGCATTGGAACCGAAATGATTACCGGGAAAAGCGATGCCGCCCTCGACGGGGTTTATAAACTCGCTGAAATTAACGGCCAGCCCAAAATGAAACTTTCGGAAAACATTGAGAAAGTGACCCTTCCCTGCAAAAAACAGGTTTACAGGTGTTTCGACAATTTCGGAATGTTTTTAAGAGATGCTATCCTGCTCGCCGATGAAAAACCCGAAGATGCCAACGTAATTTTTCATCCCATTTACCAGGATAGAAAAACCAACATCGATTCATTTCAAAAAGAACCCCTTTTGCAAATGACGGTTAAAAATGGCCGTATAGTTGCACCGGAAAAAACCCCGGCCGAGATTCACCAATATCTCACAGAAAGGGCAGCATTACTCCCCGACGAACACAAACGGTTTATCAGCCCGCACATCTACAAGGTTGGTATTTCCCAAAATCTGATGACAACCCGGAACACACTCACAAAACGGTTGGAGTAAAAACTTTATAAAAGGAAAATGACAGAAATTATTCGTCCCACATTGGTTGTCGATAAAGAAATTTGTTTAAGTAATATTGAAAAAATGGCCCGGAAGGCAAAGGATTACCAGTTGCATTTCAGGCCTCATTTTAAAACCCACCAGTCGATTGAAATAGGAAATTGGTTTCGAACATACGGCGTTGATGCGATTACCGTTTCCTCGGTGCAAATGGCCGAATATTTTGCCCGGAGCGGATGGGATGATATCACCATCGCTTTTCCGTTGAACATCCTCGAAATCGAAAACATTAAACGGCTGGCGGCCAACATCAAGCTAAATGTACTGGTTGAGAACAAGGAAGCAGCCACCATTTTGTCGAAAAAAGTAAAAACCCAGGTGGGCGTTTACCTGAAAATTGACACCGGATATAACCGTACCGGAATCGGAAACTCTAAAACCGGACTCATAGATGCCATTTTGAAAATCCTTGCCGAAAACAAAAAAATCACTTTCAAGGGGTTTATCTCACACAACGGACATACTTATTCGGCACGTTCCACCAACGAAATTTTCAGCCGCCATTTCGACTCGTTGTTAAAATTAAGCGCATTGAAAAAACGATACAAACCCAACTTTCCAAACCTCGAAGTCAGCATTGGCGACACACCTTCCAGTACAATCTGTAATAATTTTAACGGTATCGATGAAATAAGGCCCGGAAATTTTGTCTTTTACGATTTAATGCAACATCGACTTGGTGTGTGCGATTTTGAAGACATTGCGGTGCGGATGGTCTGCCCGGTAGTGGCCAAACATCCTTCGCGCAACGAAGTGGTAATTTACGGCGGCGCCATCCACCTTTCACAGGATTCTCTCCCGAATGTGGACGGGAAACCGTTTTTTGGACACATCGTTATCAATAAAAACGGGAAAAAAACATTGTTGAGTGAACGGAATTTTGTTTCCCGGCTTTCGCAGGAACATGGAATATTAAAAGTCTCGCAAAAAAATTTCCCCCTCTTCCACGTAGGTGATTTGGTTGAAATTATACCCGTCCACTCGTGCCTTACGGCCAACCTGGCCCGGAAATATTACACCACCGAAGGGGAGGAAATAACGATGATAAATAGCTGATACCTGTCATGGAAGCAAAGTAAAATTCCAAAATATTAAATGAATCACCACCTCAAAAGCCTACTCCTGCAATTCAAGCACCCGGCAAATGGCCTCGAGGTAAGAAGTTGACGGATACATCTTTTCATCGTACCAAAGCGAAGCAAAGTACAATCCGATGGGAGCCGCTTTTAATCCGTTTTCGCGGTAAAACAGGTCGAGCCATTTTAAACCAGCCTCACAAATCTCCCTGTTTTTTTTCGAAGCCAGTGCTGAAACGGCCAGTGCAGTTTCTTCCATGGTCCCGGCTATATTTTTTGCGCCCCCCCAGCTTCCGTCGGTGTTTTGCACCGATACCAAAAACCGGTTCCCCTTTTCCACGAGGGAAGCCATCTTTTCTTTCACCTGCTTATTTTGCCATTCATGGGTGGCGGCATCTTTCAGGTAAGTAAGCACTTTAGCTGTTCCATAAACCGGGTTGACATGGTCGGGTGTTAACTGGTTGCCAAACCAAAGCGGAAGCCAGCTGCCATCTTCATGCTGGTGTTTTTCAAGGTAATTCAATGCTTTGCCAAAAGCTTGTTTCAGCTTTTTTTGCCGGCGGCCCGGTAACGTTTCCCCGAAGGTATCCAACACCGTTGAAAAAGCAAGCAGGCTGTGCCCGGTCAGGTCTGAACAGCTTTGATCAAACGGCAGTTTGCCCCACCCCTTCGAAAAAGTAGGAAATCCGCCGTCGTTGTTCTGAAGGCGGAAAAGCCAGTTGCACCCGGCCAGCACTTCATTTGCAACCTGCTCTTTGGGCTGCAGTTTCAGCAATGCCAAAATAACGCCGGGTGTATCATCCCCGTCGGGAACCGAGCCGGAATGGTTGGTCCATCCCCAGCCACCGGGGCCCGTGCCATTAAACGGGTGTATTTTATTATTCTGAATGAGTTTGAAATGATCGGCAATATCATCCTGTAAATCGGTATGAAGGAAACCATCGAGCTTATCACGAAAGGCTTTCACAGTCAGCGAAGTTACCCAGGTGGACAAATCCACATCAATGGGCCAGCCACCATCTTTCCGCTGAGTGTCTTTCAAAAAACGGATTCCCCGCTTCACTACTTCCGTATTTTGATACCCGGCATTTATAAGGCTCAGCGCAACAAAAGCAGTCAGGGGGCTCGCCTCCAGGAATCCGCCGCTTTCGGGCAACATTTTGTGAAGAATTTTCAGGGCTCTGGGGATGGAAATCCGCCGCACCAGCCGCCAAAACAAATTCGATTCTTTTTTCCTGAAAATAACAATACCCACAGCCACCAGCGCCGGAATGGCATAGCTCACCACACTCAGGTTCAGCAACCGGTAGAAACGCCGCGGCAACAGAGATAACTCAAAGGGTAACTGCGGAATATACCGGAATGCATCTTTCCCGGGTACGCCGCAAAGGCCGCTCATAGCAAGGATGGGTACCGAAAAGGTATAATCATTCCGGTAATGTTCCAGGATAGCATCGGAAACCTGGGGGGAATGCACATCAATCCCCTCGTTGGCCAGGAAACCGGCAATTTGTTTTTGAAAAGGTTGAATCCACTCCTTTTTTTCTGCAAATAGATTTGCAGCCGCATAAACCAGCAGGCTGGTGCTTACGTTCCCCGGACTGTCTGGTGTATCGCCAAAACTGCCATCAGCGTTTATGTTCGTTCTCAACCAGTTCAGCCCTTTATCAATTTCCTTTGAATGTAGTTTCGGGTCATCGAAATACAGGGCAGCCACAGAAACCGCTACACCCAATGCACTCGACGATAACCGGCCTTCCCAGTAACCTTCCGGCTTCAGTTCCGACACCAGGCGTCTGCCCAATGCATTCAATCGCTGTTCCAATTCTCTTTTCTGTATTGTCATACCAAAGTTCCCAATGCCATCAAACCATAAAATGTATATTCCAAATCGCGGGCCTCATCTCCATTTCCGGCAAGAAAAGCCCCTTCGTCATAATTTTGCTGAATTAAACGAAGGCAACCGGGCGCTACCAGGCGCAAATCGGCCCGGGTTTTTTCCATGGCAAATAAAGCCACGGCAGTCGATAATAAATCTGCTTCATTAACCTCCCTGAACGCCTTAAATCCTTTCCCCTCCTCAAAATACGAAAGCAACTCTTCCTTTTCGCGGTGGGTTTTTAACCCTGCTTCGTGCCGGGCAACCATCACTGCCGCGTAAATACTGCAGGGCGATTCGGAAGGGGGAGCATAAAAAAATAAAACCATACGTGCAAATAAATACATGATTTTTTTCTTGTAGAGGGCATCAAAAGCGAGCATAAACAAAAAAAGGCGATAAAAAATACTCACCTGCCGTCCGTCCCGGAAAGCCATTTTAAACAATTGCAACACAGAAGGTTTTTTAAAATCGTTTTCAGAAATCAACACCTGAATGAGCAGGGAAGCAAAGGCATCTGCCGGGCCCGGTTTTTCTTTTGGATTTTGTAGTGGGCTGAATGGGCTCCAACGAGTTTGAGTATCCGGAGAAAGTTGTAAATCGAGTGCGGAAGAAAGCCAGGCGCCAAAAAGGGAGTAATACGAATCTGGTTGACCGGCCCGGTCGGTAAACCCCCCATCCGGATGCCGGCACGATTTAACAAACGCTTTTACCTCGTTTTGACTTTTTTCATCGAGCGTGGCAAATCCCTTTTTTACCCTTCCAATAAGCTGGCGAAAAACCGGAATATCTTTTTTTTTCCTGTCCACATTATTAATCTTTGAAAACCTTCCCCATCACGCCATACAAACCCAGCCTGAGTTTTTGGTTCTGAAGGTTGTCCAATTCAGAATAACATTTTTCCACATAATCATGAAGGAACCTTTCTGCCTTTTCTTCTGCACCAAATTTTTTCATGTTCTGCCTGAAAAGGGCGACATTATTTTCTTTTATAATACGCGGAAAAGCGTGATCTGCCCCCTTCATTTCGTGTTGTAAAAGTGCCAGCAAAAACGGAAAATCAAACAGGTTACCGGAGTTGTTTTCCTCCCGGAACTCATTCAAATCGTCGCGAATCTGATAGGCAATGCCAAAAAGTTCAGAAAACCTGCCCAGGGATTCCCGCTCCGAATGAGGAGCTTCACCCGCAATGGCACCGGTAAGTAAAGCCACTTTTACGGCTTCCCCGGTTTTTAACCTGAAAATCTGCAGTACATCGTCCACCGACTTTTGGGTTATTTGGTGATTCAGCATGATATCAGCACCCTGCCCTTCCGCCAGTTTTACATGCGATGCGGCCACCACCGTTAAACATTCAGCCAAAACTGCGGAGTCAACAGGTGTTTGCGATAGCAGCCGGTATCCTTTCCCAATGAGGTAATCACCCACGTTAATTGCAGTCGGAATGCCCTCCACCTGGTGCAAAGCAGGCTGTCCATAACGCGCTTCTTCATCGTCTTCAATATCATCGTGAACCAGCGAAGCTTTATGAAAACATTCGATTACCAGTGCCAGTCGTTTTTGAACCTCTTCTGAGGGTTGGCCCGAATAAGCCTGGTAGGCCAGTGCAGCAAGGAGCGGGCGGATGCGCTGGCCACCCATTCCCATCATTTTCAATGCTGACTTTTCGGTTTCGTTATCCGCAGGAAAAAAGGAATGCAGGACCGGCGGCTGAAAATAATCGGCCACCTGGTTTTTCAACAGTGAAACGGACAGTGGTTCCACCTGGTTGTCTTTCGTAAAACTCTCCATCTCCTCAAACAACCAATTATAGTCCAACGCCGTATTTGCACAGCCATCGCCCAGCAGGGGAATGCCGATTGCCGGCACGGCTGCCTGGGTAACCGGTTCAAACGAACGCTGCAGTACCGACATACAACTCACACCGATAACCGCATCGATGGCGCCCTCGGCCACCAGGCCAATTGCCACGGTAGTTCCTTCGGCTACAAGGGTGGTGTAACCCAGTTTTTCCGCCTTATTTAAAATGGAATCAATCTGACACCCCTGACACCCGGAGCAAATCAAACCCAGTTCATCAAAAACACCCTGGCATTGGCTGTCGTTCCGGAGGCACTGCGGCAAAAGCAATAAACGCCTGTTATACGGGGTAGCTGTAACGGTTTCGCGCCAAATCTCGTTGCCCAGTAACACGATGGTAAAATCCAGAAATTCCCCGTTCAGCCCGGCGCGACCCACAATTTCTCTGGCCAGGTTTTCGAGTGTTCCAAGGTCGGAAGGAGGACGCACCCGGTGTTCCTGCACAAACATACGTACCCTTTTCCGTAAATCATTTCTGATACCGGTTTGCGGGGGTACTTTCAATATGCGGTTAACTTCAAACATTTTATTATCCGTAAGCGCCTAAACCAAAAAAGGCTTTCTTTTTGGCAAACCGGTAAATCCAGCTTTTTTCGGGAACGGGAATGCCCGACCCGTGGCTGGGAACCGGCGGCATTTTTTTTAAACGTTCTGCTTCGTTGCCCCTTCCGGAAGTATCGGCAGCACCGTGTTTTTCAGCCATCCCGGCAATCCATTCCGGCTCTTCCATAATGATGCACCCGGAGGTTTTACGTGGAATCTCCTGTTTCAGTTCTTTTAAAAAGGCAGACGAACTGTATATCTCCTTCAGCGGCTGCTCCCCGGTTTTATCGGCTGCAAACTGAATAACAGGACAAGGTTCTACATACCCTGCGGCATTAATATGATGACTGAGGCCCGATGCTGCCGGGCAAAGTCCGTTGCCGTTTTCATCCCAGTAAGCATCGATAATAGCTATGTCGTATTTCGTGCGGGCATCCACCATAAACTGGCGCAATTGCTGAATTTCCTCTTTGCTGAGTGCCAGCTCCGGCGATGGATTTTCTCCCACAGGCCGGTAAATATAATACCAAAGATACGCTACATTTTTTTGAATCAACCCGTTTATAAAATCCGGCGAAAGTGCCAGCTCCAGGTTCGATTTACACACACTCATGGCCACCCCCGTAAAAAGCCCGGCCCCGGTGGCATTATCGATAGCATCCCATGTACGCAGGTAAATATTTTTCCCGCCCCGCCGCACATCGGCAACCTGTTCGTCGCCTTCAAAACTGACAAGCGGCGTAACATTGGCGCACCGGCGCAACTCTTCAGCAATTTCGTGCGTCAGCATGGTACCATTGGTAAACAACTGAAAATAGCAATCGGAATGTTTCCTGAAAACATCAAAAAGAGGTTTGTACATCAACGGTTCTCCACCGAGGATGCCAAAAAAGTAGGAGCCCCTGGCTTTGGTTTCCGAAATAATCCGGTCTAAATGCCCGGGGTCCAGCCGGTGGTTTTGTTTTTTGCCGGTAACCCAGCATCCCTGGCATTGCAGGTTGCAGTCGTCGGTTACCGAAATAAAATGAAACGCCGGGAAAAATTCCCCTTTTTTCAGCCTTCTCTGAAAACGGTTAAAACTGAGTGTTCCTTTAACACCCAGGTTGTAAACCATTTTGTAAAGGCAGCGTTTATCGGTATTCTGTATAATTCGTTTCAGCATGCTAATTTTTCCTGGCTATTGTAGATTTCAGTTCTTCCAGCGCTTTGCGCCGCTCGTCTTCTGCCTGTTGCATCACACCTTTCCTGAAAATATTTTTCCGGTCGCGGTTGCGATCGTTCAGCATTACAAACAAACCCTCTCCCCCCGCTGCTTTTTTTTCTTTTCCGGGTTCTGCGCCTGCCAACACTGATTTTTCATCGAGCCGGGGAAACATGATGGCCGAAGTGGGACAAGTACGGCCACAGGCAGGGCAATTGTTTTTACAGGCCAGCGGATCCACCACTTTCAGGCTTTTTTTATCGAATGAATAAACCCCAAACAGGCAAAAACGGGAACATTTCCCGCAAAGTGTACAAAGTGATTCATCGATTACCGGAAACCAGGCCGGAACCTCCAGCCCGGTAACTTGCTCTCTGTAACGGGCTTCCCCGCGAGGTATATGATAATTTTTCTCCAATTCGGCAAGTAGTTGTCCGGCTGACAATTCTTTGAAATTCAACACGTCAAAATCACCAAACTCAACCCCACCCTGGCGAAGCATATTTTTTACCGCACGCGGG
The DNA here is from genome assembly GCA_964422335.1 of uncultured Mariniphaga sp. Taxonomy (GTDB): domain Bacteria; phylum Bacteroidota; class Bacteroidia; order Bacteroidales; family Prolixibacteraceae; genus CAYRBS01. Next base: position 16,384 of record CAYRBS010000021.1, read on the forward strand.
TAGCAGGCTACTACCATTTTTTTCCGGAATTCCTTTCCAATGGCATTCAATGCATCTTTTTCATTCACCGAAAAGGCACACAAGTCATTCAGCTCAAACACATCAACATCCAGTTTTTTTAATTCCCCGGAAATTTCATCCATCTTGTTTTTTGAAATAATGTTCGCACCACACCGGCAGAAAACAACACACGATTTTTGTTCCATTAAAATTTAAATTAGGAATCTAAAGAAACTAAAAATATAACAAAAGGTGAAACTCAGGCAAATCATTTACACTTCTTTAACAAGTATTCATCTATCTACATGTATCGATTCGTTAAAGAATTTCATTTTATCGGTGGGGAACTAATTATACCGTGAAAAAAAACGGTTCAGTTCCGGGGTCAACCGATTGAAAATAGGTTTTGTAAACTCAATAAACAAGTCCTGACCGGGAGGCAAAGGCACTGCTTTTCTTTTGGTAAGTTCCAGTTGTTTTTTATCGAGGGCTTCTTCGTCGCCCATAAAAATGGCATATTCATTCAGCCAGGTAAACGACCCGGGAACCAGTTCATCCAGTACCATTTTATCGGTTGACGGCTCTGAAATACGCACTCTCAGGCTTCCGCCCGATTGTACTTTATCGCTGAAAGTTTTCAGTTTTGCCTCGTAATTTTTGTATTGCACCCTGGTGGTATCTTTCGATTCCAGCTTCACCCGTTTTTTTACTGTTTCCTCTTTTTCGGAATGAGATAAATTCCCGACTGAAAAATCGAAAAATTCCATTTGCACCACAAAATCAGGGTATTCCAATCCTTCTTTTTCAGCCTGAACGGGCGAATAGAAATTCACAAAACTTCCCGGGCCAAATTGATTGTTGAGGTACCCAAAAACCTGGTTAAAAAAGAATTCGGATGAAAGCTGGTATTTTTGGGTATGTACCGGAATGGTTTCCAGCACAACCCGGATGGTTGCAATTTCTTTCGAGGTATCCATCAACTCCCTCACATCTTTATAGCCGGAGGCAAATTGATCGGCCCGGTAAAAATGCTCAAAGGCCATACGCGCTGATTCACGCGTGTTCTGGTCCAGCTCTGTAAGTCCGGTATTGTACCGTTCTTCAGCCGCTTTTTCGTAAGCCATATTCAGTTCCGAAGTATAGTTTTTGGGGTTTCGAACTATTTTACGTGCAGCAGGGGTACTTCTGATATCGCTTGACAAACGGTTCACCTGTTCCATCAGTCCGGCTACCCGTTCCCATTTAAAGGCTGAACCTGAAGAAAGAGCATAATCGATTTCTTCCTGCGACCATTCGATTGCCAGCTGATAACCTTCTTTTAAAACGTCTGCCGCTTTATTGTTTCCGGGCGACGACTTCAAACGTTCTGTGGCTTTTGATACGGCTGAAAAATATTCGCCTTTCCGAAGTGCTTTTTTCCCGGATGAACAGGATGCAAGCAAAAAAAGGAGGATACCAAAAAATACGATTTCTTTTCTCATCATTGATTTGATTAGCAGAATTTCACAAAAATAATATTTTCCGGGGTTTTCCTTTGTTTTCTTTTTTAATCACTACGGAATAATTCTCAGCCTGATAAAATATTCCACGCGAAAA
>CAYRBS010000022.1:0-17730 GCA_964422335.1 uncultured Mariniphaga sp.
AGTAGTTTCGAACGTTTCGTGCAATCCATGACATGTGCTACATTCCCATGGTGAAGGATTTGAAACTTGGTTTACACTGTCTATCCGTAAACCCTCAACTTCAGCAAACTGCACAAAGCCTTCATGTGAATGGCAGGCAGCGCAATCATAACGACTTCCGGGATAACCAACTGCCTCGCCTGCATAGTGCCCCGACATGGCAAACTCTGCGCTTATCGACTCAATGTTTTCTGATGAATGGCAAGCCAGACATGTAACATTACCATCTACTCCATCGCGGCCATCGGACCCGTCATCCCCGTCTTCTCCCGGAGGACCCATCGGACCTTCTTTCACACACGATACAGATACCAAGGCACAAACAATGCCTATCAATACGAATTTAAAAAATGATGTGTATTTCATAACATAATTTTGATTAGTGGTGTACTTTTTTACTATTATTTTTCACACCGTAAAAATAGCTGACAAATCGTTCGAAAATACACACCGGAAGGTGATATATAAAATTTAAAATATTGATATAGAATCCAATCGCAGTTGATGTACCACAATAAAATTGTTGATGTTTGTCAACTATCCGTTTCTGCTGATGTCAACCAGGGCCTCTTCATCCAGTATTTCAATGGAATTCCCCCTTGTTTTTATAAGACCGGAGGATTTAAACTGTTGAAGTATCCGCACCAGGCTTTCTTTGGTCATGTTCGACATATCGGCCAGATCCTGGCGGGAAAGCGGAACACTGAAGGGATTGCTTTTCAGAAAGTCGTTCTTCAGGTATAGCAAGGTATCGGCTACCCTGCCGGGCATGTATTTTTGGGTAAGATTTACCAGTTTATTCAGCAAAAGGTTGTTTTGTTTTGTATGGTGACGCAATAGCTCCACCGCAAACCGGTTATTCTCAGAAAACAACTTTGCCAGTTTTGAGGAATCAATTAAGCAACATGTTACAGGGGTAACTGCCGAAATCGTAAAATTCTGTACATTCCCGTTAAACAAGCCGCCGCCGGTAACAAAATCAAGCTTACCAATCAACCTGACAACCAGGCTTTTCCCTTTTAACCCTTCCACAAAAACCTTTGCCATCCCTTCCCGGATGCAAACCACATAAGTAGATGTGGTGTTTTGTTTCACAATGGTTTCACCCGGTTTGTAGTTAATTTGTTGTTTCCCGTCAACCAAAAAATCCAGTTCGTCATACTCGAGGAAACGCAGGAGGTTTTTATCATCGCTTTTGAAACAATTCTTACAGCAACAATCCTGTGTTTTTACACAATCATCGTCTTGTTTTGTACATTTAAAACATTCTGTATTTGTCTCTTTCAACACGGGTTCCTCCTTAAAAATTAAATAAGTATGATGAGATGAAACACTTATTAAAAATTGTAAATCATCCCTTCAAAATGCGTGTCAAATTTAATAAAAAAAATCTAATATTGAAAAAAGCATCCTTTTGTATTTATTTTAACAAATGTTATGCAAACCACCCTATCCATACAAACCTTTTTACTTCTGAATATCAGCATCTTTCACCAGGCTCTCCATTGCAGTTATCCAATGGGGCTCCGCATTTAAACTTTCAACAAGCTGTAAATCTTCGCCGCCCTTTTCAATAAAAATTTCACGATACTCATCGCCAATCTCGATAATCGTTTCCAGGCAGTCGGTAACAAAAGCCGGTGCAAACACCAAAATCCGTTTTTTCCCTTCTTCCAGTTTAGTTAGCAACACTTCATCTGTAAACGGTTCCATCCAGTTTTTATCGAGCCGCGACTGAAAAGCCACCGAATACTGGCCGGGATTCAGTCCCAGCTCAGAGGCAAGCAACCGGGTAGTGGCATAGCAGGTAGCCCTGTAGCAACGCTGACCGTGTTCGGGCATGGAATCCGGACAGGTGCAATCGTCCACCTTTATGCCCGGGTGGCATTTCTCCAGGTGCCTGTTGGGAAGCCCGTGATAAGAAAAAACCACGTAATCGAATTTTGAAAGATCATATTTCTTTGCCTGCTCCGCAAAGGCCTGAATAAATTGTGAATGATCGTAAAATTGATCGACCACCGACAAATCAATGGATGCGTTTTGCCGTGCCAGTTCTTTTTTAACGGCCACCACCGTGGTTTCGGTTGTTGACATGGCATACTGCGGATAAAGGGGGAAAAGCACCAGTCGCTGAAATCCCTCCTCTTTCATCTGCGCAATCACTTTTTTGTAATCGGGATTTTGATACCGCATGGCCACAAACACCTTAAATTTATCACCCAGCCTGGCCTGTAACTTTTCCTTCATCTCAAAAGAGTAATAAATTAGCGGCGACCCTTTTTCTTCCCACAACATTTGATACAACCGGGTGGAGTTTTTTACCCTGAACGGAATGATGATAAAATTCACCAAAAATTTCCGGAGCAGCCACGGCAAATCAATCACACGTTTATCGTTTAAAAATTCGGTCAGGTAGCGCCAAACTGAGCCTATTTTCGGCTCATCGGGGCTTCCAACATTCATTAGCAAGACGGCAGTTTTATCGTTTTTCATTATGCATTAATTAGTTGAGAAGCCACGTTCCTTCCCTGGTTGATGCGGTCGGCAATGCCAATTCCGTCGCGGATATTACCAGCCAGTACGAGGCCCGGGAACTGGACTTCAAGTTGCGCAATGGATTTTAATTTTTCTTCCGATTCGAACCCGTACTGGGGAATGGCATGTCGGTAGCGGAAAACCTTCAGCATGTCGGGCTTAAAAGTTTCAAGCCGGAACATTTCAGTGAGTTCTTCCTCCACAATCCGTAAAATTTCGTCGTCGGAAAGTTCTATCATTTCAGGTTTACGCACCCCCCCAAGGAAAACTGACAGCAAGGCGCCATCATCGGGTGCTTTGTTTTTCAGGAACGAAGAGATGAACAAAACCCCCAAAATGCGGCGTTGTTCGACAGAGGGTACCAATCCGCCAAAAGCATTCAACGGAATACCATTCCATTTTTTGAACCCCAGCGAAACCTGCACTACCTGCGAGTATTTCATTTTAAAAATTCCATCCAGCTTTTCTTTTCCGATAAAAGGGAACAGGTTTTCCAGTTCGTAACCACCTGTAGTGGAAATAACGTGGGTAAATGCATCGCCGGATAAGTTGGAATAATAGCTGCCATCCTTTTTTTCGAAGGTAAGGTTATTGCAATTGAACCGAAAATTTTCTTCCCCTGTCTTTTTCACAAGGGCGTTTATCAGGTTCGACAATCCGCCCTTCACAGAAAATATGTCTTTGGTGGCTTTTTTATCGCGTTCACTTTTGGGTTCTTTGGCTTTTTTTATTGCCCCGCCGATAAAACTGCCGTAGTTCTGCTCCAGAAGGTATAACTTGGGAAAAGCATACCGGGTGACCAGGCGGCTGGGATCGCCGGAGTAAATGCCCAGGATAAACGGATCGATGGCATAATCGAGGAAACTTTTTCCCATTCTGCGCAAAACCAGTTGAGCCAGCGATTCGTTTGGGTTGTTCCCCTTTTTACGGAATGGCTCGCCCGGCAACCGCAGTTTGTCGGCAAAAGAAAACAGCGGGGTTGAAATTCCGCTTACCAAACCGGACGGCAGGGGTACCCACCTGTCTTTTTTCCATATCCACCGGGCTTTGGCAGCTTCATCTGCCACTTCAAGGGTACATTCGTCTTTCAAATCTTCAAGTAACTCTGCCACTTCGGGCCGCGATAACATACCTGTATTGGGCCCTGCCTCGAAAGTAAACCCGTTTTCGTGGTGCGTTTGAATTACTCCGCCGGGCTGGTCCCCTTTTTCAAATACCTGTACATCCACCCCGGCTTTACGCAGATAAAAGGCGGTGGTTAACCCGGTTAATCCCGCGCCCACAACAGCTACTTTTATGCTATTCGGTTTTTCCATCGGTTTTTATTTACAGTGCTTTTGAGAATTTTTTGGCTTCCTTGTTCAGGTTCGGATCAAATTGTGAGGCAATATTGCGGATAAAAAACCTTCCGCTACCGGTAACTTTAAAAATCTCTCCGGCTTCCATTTGCAACAACCCGTCTTCCACAAATTCCCTGAATAAAACTTCGTTAAAATGCAATGCATTTTTCACTTCCAACTTTGAAGTGTTGAATTTCTCAGCAGTTTCGTCAAAAGAAACATATTCATTGCACATGATTTCGGTAATTACGTGCCTGATTATCTTTTCTGCCTGGTTTAAATGGTATCCCTTTTCTACCGTAAACTTTCCATTGTTGATTAATTCAACATATTTGTCGGGTTTTTTTTCGTTTTGCGCATACACGCTTTCGAGCTGGCTAATGCCGGTGGCTCCAAAAGCATATACCTGCCCGGTGGTTTCGCGGGTACAATATCCCTGAAAATTACGGTGCAGTTTCCGGTTTTTCAGGGCAATACTCAGTTCGTCGTCATCTTTGGCAAAGTGGTCGAGCCCGATGGGTGTATAGCCGCTCCCGGTAAGAATTTTATACCCCGTTTCAAACATCCCCAATTTCTCTTCCGCTTCCGGAAGGCCGCGAATTTCCAGAATTTTCTGTGCTTTTTTAATCCACGGTACATGGGCATAAGAAAAAGTAACCAACCTGTCAGGAGCAATTTCCACAGCTTTTTCAATGGTTTCCGCAAAAGTTTTTTTGTCCTGAAACGGCAGGCCGTATATAAAATCGAGATTCACACTTGTGTTTTCGTAACTTTTGATCCAGCGAACAATTTCCTGCACCGGAACGGAAGGGGCATCGCGGTTTACGTTGTCGAGCACTTCCTGTTTAAAATCCTGGACCCCCAGGCTGAACCTGTTGAACCCGGCCTGCACCAACTGATTGAGATAATGCTCGTCGAGCATCGCAGGATGGCATTCGATGGCAATTTCAGCTCGTTCAATAAACGAAAAGTTAGCATGAATTACATCCATAATATCGCGGATCATTTCAACCGGAAGTGTATTGGGTGTACCACCGCCCCAATGCACCTGCGAAACTTTTCGCGACGGATCGAGGAGTTTCTTCACCATCCGGATTTCCTTTTTTACTGCCTCCACATAACGCCGCATTTTTTCCTTGTCGCGGGTAAATTGTGTGTTACATCCGCAAAAATGACACATTTTTGAACAAAAAGGGATGTGAATGTACAATGAAATGTTTTCGGGCCACTCCAGGTTGGATTGCTCAATGGCTTTTATGTATTGTTCGGGCCCAAAGTTTTCATGAAAAAAATTGGCCGGCGGATAACTGGTATATCGCGGAACCGGGATGTTATATTTTTCTATGAGATTTTCTGGTATTTGCATAATAGGATAAAAATTCCGGTTATAAACAATTTCTTATGTTGTATAAAATTTTTCAATCTGCAAAGATAAAATAACCTGGTTCTCAACGAAAGTAAATGACTCAGTTTTTCTGTTTAATCATTTGAGTGAACAAAAAACGCCTGAAGGGTTTTAATAAAGCCAAAACGGGTTATACATTCACAAAAACAAATCGTTTATCCCAATAGATTTATCGTATTTTTGACCAAAATTGAAAAATTATGCTGCCACAAATTTCAAAAATTACTGACTTAAAAGAAAATCATACCACAGCTGTTTTGCTCGATAGTTTTGAACCGTTTCCCATTCCCGCATTTTCAGAAAACGAAACCAGCTATATAAAGCAGAAACTGACTTCAGAAACAGAATGGACCGTGTATAAACAACCGGAAATTTTCTTTTTTCATAAACCAAAAGAAGAGAAAGAAGCCTGGTTTCAGGCTGAAGCTGCCCGCCAGGCAGGATCAAAATTTTATGATATTCTGAAAAATGAAAAAATAACTTCGGTGCAGATAACCGGAAACAGCCGGCATGAAGTAACCCTTCCTTTTCTGGAAGGGCTTTTGCTTTCGGCCTATGCGTTTTCGAAATACAAAAAGGAAAAGAACGATTTTATGCCGGCTGAAGTTTTCATTCACGACGAAAAAATCACGGATGACGACCTCACTGAATTGGAAACACTCACACAGGCGGTATTTCATGCGCGCAACCTGGTAAACGAACCCCTTTCGTACCTCACGGCAACCTGCTTTGCGGAGGAGATGAAAGAAATGGGAAGTGAAGCTGGTTTTTCAGTAGAAGTATTCAACAAGAAAAAAATTGAATCGCTGCGGATGGGTGGCCTGCTGGCGGTGAACAAAGGCAGCATCGACCCGCCAACTTTTAGCATTTTGGAATGGAAACCCGGCAATGCACGAAATAAAAAGCCGGTTGTACTCGTGGGCAAAGGAGTGGTTTTCGACACCGGAGGGTTGAGCCTGAAACCTACATCAAAGTCGATGGACTACATGAAAAGCGACATGGCAGGCGGAGCAGTGGTAGCTGCCACTTTGTTTGCTTTGGCGAAAAACAAAATCCCGCTTCACGTGGTGGGCCTGGTACCGGCTACCGACAACCGCCCCGACGGAAACGCTTACGTGCCGGGCGATGTAGTTTCCATGTACGACGGCACCACCGTAGAAATTAAAAATACCGACGCCGAAGGGCGCCTCCTGCTGGCCGATGCCCTGAGTTATGCAAAAAAATACAATCCGGAATTGGTGATCGATGTGGCCACACTTACCGGTTCGGCAGAAATAATTACCGGCCCCCATGCACTTGTAGCCATGGGAAACGACAGCAAAAAAATGCGTCAACTGAATCAAACCGGCCAGGCGGTTTACGAGCGGATGATTGAAGTACCCCTTTGGGATGAATTTGCCAAACCACTCAAATCGCCCATTGCAGACCTGAATAACCTGGGGGCACGGGAAGGACAAACCTCCATTGCCGGAAAATTTCTCGAACATTTTACTGATTATCCCTGGATTCACCTCGACATTGCCGGGGTGGCCTTTACACAGGAAAAAGATTTTTACCGGCCGGCCTCGGGTACAGGATTTGGCACGCGCCTGCTTTACCGGTTCTTGAAAAAATTCAATTAAAAACGTAACTTTGCCTCTCGTTTTTAAAAGACTAATTTGTAATCGGATAGAAATTAAGAAATGACAGATACAATAAAAGTAGGAATATCACACGGCGACATTAACGGGATCAGTTACGAGGTAATATTAAAAACCCTGCTCGATCCGCGCATTCTGGAAATGTGTACGCCCATACTTTACGGTTCGCCCAAAGTAGCGGCCTACCACCGGAAAGCATTAAATATCAACAACCTAAGCCTCAATCATGTGCGCAATCCCAAAGAGGCCGGCCCCAACCGCGCCCACGTGCTCAACTGCGTTGACGACAATGTCAGGGTTGAACTGGGAAAATCGACCACCGAGGCTGGCGAAGCTTCATTTATGGCATTGGATCGTGCGGTGACCGACCTTCAGGAGGGTTTGATTGATGTTTTGATTACCGCCCCCATCAACAAAGACAATATTCAAAGCGAAAAATTCAATTTCCCGGGGCATACCGAGTTTCTCGCCCAACGGTTCAGTTCAAATAATTTCCTGATGCTGATGGTGGGCGAAACCATGAAAGTAGGCCTGGTAACCACTCACCTGCCCATCTCGCAGGTGGCAGACCACATTACAAAAGAGGTCATTTTATCGAAACTCCGCATTATCTCTCATTCGCTGCAGCAGGATTTTGCCATAACCCGCCCGCGCATTGCCGTTTTTGGACTGAATCCGCACGCAGGCGACAACGGGCTGCTCGGCAAGGAAGAAAACGAAATAATATTACCGGCCATTATCCAGGCCAAAAAAGAAGGAATTATTGCTTTAGGCCCCTATCCTGCCGATGGTTTTTTTGGTTCAGAAAATTACCGGAAATTCGATGCCATCCTGGCTATGTACCACGACCAGGGGTTGATTCCATTCAAACTGGCCTCTTTCGAACGCGGGGTGAATTATACCGCAGGGCTGCCTGTAGTGCGCACCTCGCCGGCCCACGGAACGGCTTACTCGCTGGCCGGGGAAGACAAAGCTTCGCCCGATTCATTCCGGCAGTCGCTTTACCTTGCCATCGATATTTACAAAAACCGTAAAATACACGAGGAAATTACCAAAAACCCATTAAAAAAATACGACATCCATTCCAATCAGGAAGACGAAAGCGTTGACATTGAAGCGGAAGACGATCAAAACTATTAACTCAATAACCCATGTACGAATTTATCCGGGGAACGGTGGCCGGCCTGAATCCGGCAAGTGTAGTGGTTGATGCCGGAGGTATCGGTTTTTTTATAAATATTTCGCTAAACACCTACACCAAAATTAACGGGAAAAAGGAAGTTCAACTTCTCATTCACCAGGTGGTGCGCGAAGACGCCCATATTTTGTATGGATTTGCCGAAAAACGTGAACGGGACCTGTTCCGAAACCTCATCTCGGTAAACGGTGTTGGCGCCAACACGGCCATCATGATGCTCTCATCGCTCAATTCCGATGAAATAGCGACAGCAGTTCAAACTGAAAATGTAGATGTTTTAAAAGCGGTAAAAGGAATCGGCGCCAAAACAGCCCAGCGTATTATTATCGATTTGAAAGATAAACTGGGCAAAATGCCTGAGGGCGGCCAAATTTTAATTTCGCCAGACAATACTCTTAGAAATGAATCGTTATCAGCATTAGTCATGCTGGGGTTCGCCAAAAAGGATGCAGATAAAGTGGTGTCGAAAATAATCAGGGACAATCCGGATGCGACCGTGGAGCGTGTGATAAAAACAGCATTAAAAAGGTTATAAAACAGGAATGGAATTGGCCCGTTTTTTACTAAAGCTATACTTTTCTTGCCTTCTTGTCGCCCTGGTTGCTCCTGACGGAACCAGCTTTGCAGGCAATACTGATTTTGAACCTGTCATCCTGGATCAACCCCAGGATACGGTAAGAATCGATACTACCGGTGCGTTGCCGTACCCTTTCAAAGATCAGCCGGCTTTTGGCCTTCCTTCATCTTCACAAGATTCATCAAAAATATTTTTAAGTAAACCCGGCAATATCGATTTTGAGATAGAATACGACCCCGAAACCGGTGAATATATATTTTATGAAAAAATCGGGAACCTGAACTACCGTTTGCCGCAAACCTTGTCGCGTGAAGACTACATCCGTTACGATTTTGAAAAATCGGTCAGCGATTACTGGAAGGAGCGAAGCAGGATTTACGAACGGGACGAAGAAGGAGGGCTCCTTCCCAAACTTACCGTTGGCGGGGAAGCTTTCAACCGTGTTTTCGGCGGCAACACCGTTAATATTCAACCCCAGGGAAACGTGGAAGTGAGCTTCGGATACCAAATGAATAAAACTGAAAACCCCGCTATACCTGAACGATTGCGTAAGGTGCCCACATTCGATTTCGACGAAAAAATACAAATGAACGTAATGGGGCAAATCGGTACCAAAATGAACATGCGGGTAAATTACAACACCGAAGCCACGTTCGATTACGAAAACAAAATGAACCTGGAATATACAGGCGATGAAGACGAAATCATCAAACGCATTGAGGCCGGTAACGTTTCGCTACCGCTTTCAGGAACGCTCATTACGGGCGCTTCCAACCTGTTTGGGGTAAAAGCCGAGATGCAGTTTGGCAGGTTAACACTAACCACCTTGTTTTCGCAACACAAAGGCGAGTCACAAACAGTGGAAACCGAAGGGGGCGCCCAAATTACCAACTTTGAAATTTCTGCTTCCGATTACGATGCCAACCGCCACTTCTTCCTCTCGCACTATTTTCGCGAAAATTACGACAAATGGCTTCAAAATACCGCCGTACCATTGTCGCCCATAAACATTAACAAAATTGAAGTCTGGGTAACCAATAAATCCAACAATTTCGATAACGCGCGCAACATTATAGCTTTCCAGGACCTGGGGGAGCATAACCCACATATCTTTAATGAAATCCCCGATTTCCAGGAAACAACAGGGCAACCGTATCCCCACAATGTATATCCCCATAACAATGCCAACGGCATGTATTACGAAATGACAAATACTTATAGCGAAATACGCAATAACCAAAACATTACTTCCGTGATGTCACAATTCAGCCCCGATTTCACCGGCGGACAGGATTTTGAAAAAATTGAACAGGCACGGAAACTTTCACCTTCGGAATACACGGTTAACGAACGGCTGGGTTATATTTCGCTGAATACGGCACTGAATACAGATGAAGTGCTGGCTGTAGCCTTTAATTACACCTCAAATGGAGAGGTTTTTCAGGTAGGTGAATTTTCAACCGATGGGGTGGAAGCACCAAGCACCCTGGTACTGAAACTGTTGAAAGGAAGCAACCTCTCCCCTTACCTCCCCACCTGGGACCTGATGATGAAAAACATTTACAACCTGGGTGCAAACCAACTTACCGAAGAAGATTTTATCCTGGATGTTGTTTATCAAAACGATTCTACAGGGACATTTATCAATTATCTGCCTGAAGGCAGGCTGAATGGGCGCATCCTGCTTGAGGTAATGAACCTCGATAAACTAAACAAACAACACGACCCAAGCAAAGACGGAATATTTGACTACATTGAAGGAATTACAGTCAACTCCGAACGTGGCCGTATTATTTTCCCGGTGCTGGAACCTTTCGGAAGCCACCTGGCCGATTCCATTCAAAACCCTGCGCTGGCAGAAGAATATACTTTCCAGTCGCTTTACGATTCTTCGCGGGTAGTGGCCGAACAGGATGCCGAGCATAATAAATTCCGGCTTATTGGGAGTTACAAAGGAAGTTCGGGCTCCGAAATTATGCTTGGAGCCAGCAACCTTGCCGAAGGATCGGTAAAAGTTACGGCCGGCGGACGGGAATTAATGGAAAATGCAGACTATACCGTTGATTACACACTGGGACAGGTAAAAATTATAAACGAAGCACTGCTCGAAGCAGGCACTCCCATACAGGTTTCTACCGAAAGCGAGGACTTGTTTACCATGCAACGTAAAACACTGCTCGGTACGCATGCCAATTATGCTTTTTCCGATAATTTTAACCTGGGCGCAACCGCACTTTATATGCACGAAAGGCCGCTTACCCAGAAAGTAGATTATGGGGAAGACCCCATCTCCAACCTGATGGTAGGTTTCGATGCCCGGTATTCAACTGAAAGTATGCTGCTTACCAAAGCCGTGGATGCATTGCCGTTTTACAGTACCAACACTCCTTCCACCATCGACGTGGAGGCCGAAATAGCTAAACTGATACCGGGCCATTCGCGGGCCATTGAAAAAAGCGGGAATGCCTATATCGACGACTTTGAAGGAACCAAAACAACCATCGATTTAAAAGCAAGGCAGGCATGGGTGCTGGCAAGCACACCACAGCACCAGGAAGACCTTTTTCCCGAGGGTAACCTTACAAATAATCTGGGGTATGGGTTTAACCGGGCTAAACTGGCATTCTACATTATCGACCCGCTCTTTTTGAGAAACAACAGCCTTACACCCGACCACATCAGAAACGACCCGGACATGCAATCGGACCATTTTGTCAGGGAAGTTTTTGAAAAAGAAATTTTCCCGGCAAAAGAATCACCGGTTGGGCAACCCACCAATATCCCGGTTTTCGATGTGGCTTTCTACCCCAGTGAACGCGGGCCATACAACTTCGATACCCAACCTTCCCAGTATTCTTCGGGTATAAACCCCGACGGTACCCTTGCCGAACCGGAAACACGCTGGGGCGGTATCATGCGAAAAATTGAAACCAGCGACTTTGAAAATTCCAATATCGAATTTATTGAATTCTGGGTAATGGACCCGTTTGTGAACGATACGAACGATACACGTGAAGGGGGCGACCTCTATTTTAACCTGGGCGATATTTCAGAAGATATTTTGAAGGACGGAAGGAAATCTTTTGAACAAGGGTTGCCAACTTCCGACCAGGTAACCAATGTGGACTCTACTGCATGGGGCCGTGTTTCCACCCTCCAGTCGCTGGTCAACGCCTTCGATAACAATCCCCAGTCGCGCAGATACCAGGACGTTGGACTGGACGGGCTGCATGATGAGGATGAACAATCATTTTTCGGTGATTACCTCGACGAACTAAGTAATTTGGTTTACGATGATGTGTACGAAGAAATCCTCTCCGACCCCGCGGGCGATAATTTTCATTATTATCGGGGTTCTGATTACGATCAGCAGGAGTTAGGAATTATGGAACGGTACAAAAATTTCAACGGGCCCGACGGCAACTCTTCTACCTCCGAAATGTCGCCGGAATCGTATCCCACTTCTGCTTCCTCCATTCCTGACATAGAAGATATTAACAACGACAATACGCTCAACGAAAACGAACGCTATTTTCAATACAAGGTCAGTATCCGCAAAAACGACATGCAACTGGGCCAAAATTACATTACCGATGTAAAGGAGAGCCGGGTAGAGTTAAAAAACGGACAGATAGGGCAAGTGAAATGGTACCAGTTCAAAATACCGGTACGCGATCCCGACCAGGTATTTGGCAATATCCGCGATTTTAAATCCATCCGCTTCATGCGTATGTTTACCCGCGGTTTTAAGGAACCGGTTAAGATGCGTTTTGCCACCCTCGACCTGGTGCGTGCCGACTGGCGCCGGTACACCCGGCCAATTGGTGAACCCGATGCCGATTCGCCCAATGGTACGTTCGATGTTTCAGCCGTAAACATTGAAGAAAATGGTAGCAGAGAACCTGTTAACTACATCCTTCCGCCGGGAATCAGCAGGGTTATCGACCCGCAAAACCCTCAGCTCAGGCAGTTGAACGAGCAGTCGATGGTAATGAAAGTGACCGAACTGGAGCAGGGCGATGCACGTGCGGCCTACAAATCATTAAACATGGATTTCCGGAGGTATAAAAGGCTTAAACTGGAAGTACATGCCGAAGAAATTGAAGAATTCCCGCTAAACGACGACGAACTGCACTTTTTTATCCGCGTGGGTTCCGACTATAACTACAATTATTACGAGTACGAAGTTCCCTTGAAACTCACCCCCCCGGGCCGATACAACGATGAGATTGAAAACGACCGCTACGAAGTATGGCCCGATGAAAACCGGCTCGACATCCCGCTGGAAGTTTTCACCAATGCCAAACTTGAAAGGAATGCAGAGGTGCGACAGGATGGTTCCTCCATTGGGATACAGGATGTTTATGAAACCGTACACCGCGGCTGGAACAAGGACAAAAACCGGGTTAAAATAAAAGGTAGCCCGAACCTGGGTAATGTGAAGGTAGTAATGATGGGTATCCGCCACAAGCGCGGACAACTAAACACCGGCCCCAAGGCTGTGGAAGTATGGACAAACGAAATGCGACTGAGCGATTTCGATGAAAGTGGTGGCTGGGCTGCCAACACAAGGGTTACCACCCGACTGGCCGACCTGGGAAGCGTTACCGTTGCCGGGCGCACCCGATCCTCAGGCTTTGGAAGCATCAGCCAAAATATTAACAGCCGCCAGCTGGAGGATTTAACAGAAATTGATATTGCCTCATCTTTCGACCTCGGGCAGTTCTTCCCTGAAAGGTTCGGGGTAAGACTCCCCCTGTATTACGGATACTCGCGCAGCGTGAGAACCCCCAAATATAATCCGCTGGACCCCGACATCGAACTGGACAGATCATTGGAAACTGCAGAAAACCAACGAGTAAGAGATTCAATTACTTACATGTCGGAAGAACTGGTTGAACGAAAAAGTTTAAACTTTACCAACGTAAAAGTAGAACCACAACGCGAGCAATCCAGGGTGAATTTATGGGACCCCGAAAATTTCGCTGTATCATATTCATTCAATGAAATATTCAGAAGAAACATCAACACTGAATCCAACATTGACAGGATGTACCGGGGTATGTTCTCCTACAATTACAGCAGCCGGCCTTCACTGGTTGAGCCATTCAGTGGAATTAATTTTTTACAGCAAGGGCCTTTGAAATTGCTGGGCGATTTCAACTTTTATCCCCTGCCTACCCAAATTTCTTACCGTACCGACCTCACAAGGCGCTATCATGAAACACAAACCCGGAACATCAGCAACCCCGATTTTATACTCCCGGCAACCTACGAAAAAGACTTTTTATGGAGCAGGTTCTTCGATCTGCGTTACGACCTAACCCGCTCGCTGAAAATTGATTTCTCTTCAAGGGGGACTTCAAGAATTGATGAACCCGCGGGAAGGATAGATCGTGAAATGGATGATTACCAAATGAAAAAAGATTCCATTCTCTCCAATTTGTGGAATATGGGACGGCCCACGTTGTACAACCACGATATCAATGCATCCTATACCCTGCCCATCAACAAAATTCCGTTTTTAAACTTTCTTTCATCAACAGCCCGCTACCAGGGAAACTACGACTGGCAAGCCGGCCCCCTCACTGCCGATACCATCCAGCTGGGGAACCGGGTTCAGAATTCACGGAATATTCAATTAACCGGGAACATGAACCTGCAAAACCTCTACAATAAAGTACCCTATTTTCAGGAGTTAAACCAAAAATTCCGCCGCACCGGGCGGAGCCGCACCAGTTTGAACAGAAGGTCGGGCAACAGAAGGGAGCAGGAACAACAACCGCAGCGACAAACCGAACAAACCTACTCGGGAAATGTAACACTGAATGCCGGCGAACCGGCAACCATCGACCACAAATTAAAAACCCGGAAAGTGAAAGTTGTGGCTACAACCCAGGACGGGGATCCCATTCGCGGAAAAACAGAAGTGGTTGACGCCAATAGTGTCGAATTCACTCCATTAGAAGAAAGCGGCCAGGCGCGTGTATCTGTTACCGGAGTTCCGGGCGATCAAACCCTGTTTAAAGAAATTCTCGACATCACCACCCGCATGCTTATTGGTGTACGCACCATTTCAGTAAATTACAGCATCAACGGAGGTACTGTGCTGCCCGGCTATCTGCCCGAGCCCCGGTTGTTTGGTGCAGCCAACTATACTCCGGAGTCCGGGATGTTTGGCGCAGAACAAGGATCACAATTCACTCCCGGAATGCCTTTCCTTGTTGGTTGGCAGGACTATAGCTTCGCCCGAAGGGCAGCAAGCAGAGGGTGGGTTACAACAGATTCAACCCTGAACATGCCTTATCTTTTTACCCGAAACGAACGGTTAAGCATCCGGGCAGTTATAGAACCATTGCCCGACCTTCGTATCGATGTTACTGCCGACCGGTCGTTCTCAAAAAACATCAGTGAATTTTACAACTATGACCCGGCTTCCGGAAGATTTAACGCCAACAGCTTCACCGAAACCGGAAACTTCAGCATGTCAACACTTACATGGGGAACAGCATTCTTTGCCATGGGAAAAGAGGAAGTACATCAGTCGGAAGCATTCGAAAACTTTAAAGATTACCGGCAGGTAATTGCACGCAGGCTGGCTGCCCGGCGCGACCCAAACAACCAATTTGGCTACGATCCAAACGCCCCCCACGAGGAGGATCCCGGGTTTCCAGATGGTTACGGCCCCAATTCCGTGGAGGTGCTGGTTCCGTCATTTCTGGCTGCATACCAAAACAAAGACCCCCATACCGTTTCCCTGGGGCTCTTTCCGTCCATTAAATTTATCCGCCCCAACTGGCGCATTCAGTACGAAGGAATGGTTTCGCGAATTCCGTGGTTAAACAACATCATGCGTTCGATGAACTTTACCCACGCCTATCGTTCCAGTTACAATGTCGGATCGTTTAACACCAACCTGAAATACCAGGAAGAGTCTGACGGTTTCAGTTACATTCGCGACATAGCCAACAATTTTATCACCCCGTACGATTTTAATTCGGTGAGCATTCAGGAAACATTCAGCCCGCTCATCAACATGGATATTAACTGGGAAGGTGATCTCACTACGCGCGGTGAAATAAAACGCTCCAGGAACCTGACGCTTTCATTTTCCAACAACCAGCTTATCGAAGTACTGAGCAACGAATATACCGTGGGAATGGGCTACCGTTTTAACCAGATGGATCTGATTATCAAGACAAAAAACTCGCAACAATCTTACTCCAACGACCTCAACCTGCGGGCCGACCTTTCGTACCGAAAAAATAAAACGGTAATGCGTAAAATTGTGGAGAACGACGACCAGATTACAGCCGGCCAAAGTGCATTAACCATTAAAACCACCGCTGATTATATGTTAAGTGACAGGTTCCAGCTCCGGGTTTTCTACGATCAGGTATTAAACACCCCATTCATTGAAACAACCTTTCCAACATCCAACACCAATATCGGCGTAAGTTTCCGGTTTACATTGGCACAATAAAAACTTAATCTTAATTTAGGGGCTTCATTTTTAATGAATCGTTATGGATTTTAATTTACTGAATATCAATACACCTGTGGAACTTATCAACCAGGCCATGAAAAAAAGCCTGATTGGCAACCTGGGAATTGAAGTAACCAAAATTGGAACCGGGCTGGTGGAAGGCTTTCTGTTTTTATCGGAAAAAAACTGCCGACCCGACGGGATTTTGCATGGCGGCGCCAACCTCGCCATGGCCGAAACACTTGCCGGACTGGGAAGCATGTTAATCATCGATTTAAATGAATTCGATGCGCTGGGAAGCCAGGTATCGGGAAACCATACCGGCACGCTAACAAAAGGGAAAGCGCTGGCCGAAGCAAAAATTATCCACCAGGGAAACAAGACCCACATTTGGAATGTTGATGTTAAAAACGAAGAAGGCCGGCTGATTTCATCCGTCCGTGTAACAAACATGATTGTGAAAAGGAATGACTGATACAAAAAAATTTGCCTCATTTATCGACAAACTACTTGCAAAAAACTGCCCTTTTGCTTTATGGTCCATGCCCGGAAGTAACACCCCGGAAATAATCATTGCGCAAAAAGAAGAAATCGTTTACCCGGAACAGTTCGATAAGCTGAACGGACAGGAAGGATTTGTTTTTGCACCTTACCAGATAAATGAAAATTCACCTTTGGTGCTTTTAAAACCAGGCACTTACAAAAAAGGACTGAAGCAGGTTTTGGAAACTGACTGCGAAACCCTTCAGGGGGAAGCGAATGATTTAGCTCCTGTAAGCACTCCCTATATAATCTCCCGGGAAGGGTATCTGAAGGATATTGAAAATACGGTCCACCATATAAAAAACACCAAACTGGCAAAAGTGATCGTTTCGCGGGTAATTCCTGTCCGCCGAAACAGTGAATCCATAGGGGAAATTTACCAGCAGCTTTTTCAGCAAACGCCCAATGCCTTTGTTTATTTGGTGAACCTCCCGGAAAACGGGGAAAAAGCAACCCAATCCGGATTGTGGATGGGCGCCACGCCGGAAATTCTGCTAAAGTCAGAAGGAAAAACGCTGGAAACCGTATCGCTGGCAGGCACACAAATGCGCCGGCAGGACGACGACTACAGCTGGCACACCAAAGAAATTGAAGAACAGGCATTTGTGTCGCGCTACCTGCTCGATGTTTTTTACCGGTTCAACATTCATCCGTACACCACACAAGGGCCCGAAACACTGGAAAGCGGGAAAGTTGCCCACCTGAGCACCCGCTTCCGTTTTGCTTCTAAAAAACTGGACTGCAAATTAGGCGATTTTATTGCCGAACTGCACCCAACTCCGGCGGTTTGCGGTTATCCAAAATCGAAAGCGGCTAAATTCATTCCCAAAATTGAAAAACACGACCGCCGTTACTATTCAGGCTATTTGGGTCCCTGGCGGTTAAACGGCGATGTGGGATTATTTGTAAATTTACGCTGTATGGAAATTACACCGCAGCAATACATTTTGTATTCCGGTGGCGGAAT
>CAYRBS010000023.1:0-1065 GCA_964422335.1 uncultured Mariniphaga sp.
CTAACTTTTTTCAATCCGGTGAGCAATCCAGTCGCCTACCTGCGAGGTTTTGTAGGCCGGTCCCTGGGCAATGTCTTCGGTTACAAAACCTTCGGCCATGGAAGCCGCCACGGCATCGCGAATGGTTTTTCCTTCACCGGGCAAATTGAAGGCGTATTCCAGCATCATGGCAGCTGAAAGGATAGTGGCAACCGGGTTGGCAATATCTTTTCCGGCCGCCTGCGGGTACGAACCGTGAATGGGTTCGAATACCGAGGTATGGATTCCGATGGAAGCCGATGGAAGCAACCCCAGTGATCCGGTAATGACACTTGCTTCGTCGGTGAGGATGTCGCCAAACATATTTTCGGTAACCATTACGTCGAAATTTTTAGGCCACTGGATGATTTGCATGGCAGCGTTGTCCACAAACATGTATTCGGTTTGAATGTCCGGATAACCGGGGGCCATCTCCTGCGCTACTTCGCGCCACAGCCTGGAGGTTTCCAGTACATTGGCTTTATCTACTACCGTGAGTTTTTTTCGCCGCTGGCCTGCAAATTCATAAGCCAGTTTCAGGATGCGTTCAATTTCATCGCGTGTGTAGGTATTGGTATCGAAAGCGGTGTTCCCGTTGTCTCTCCGTCCTTTTTCGCCGAAGTAAATACCGCCGGTCAGTTCCCGGATGCAAACAAAATTGGCTCCTTCCACCAGTTCGCGGCGCAGAGGTGATTTATGCAAAAGGGCTTCAAAAGTTTCTACCGGCCGGATGTTGGCGTACAGTCCCAGTTTTTTTCGCATGGCCAGCAGTCCCTGTTCCGGGCGCACCGTGGCTTTGGGATTGTTATCGAACTTCGGGTCGCCAATGGCGCCAAACAAAACTGCATCGGAATTCAGGCACAACTGATGTGTTTCTTCAGGATAGGGCTCACCTACCTGATCGATGGCAGTAGCGCCGGTGAGGCCGTATTCGTATTCCAGCTCGTGGTTAAACTTTGCGGCTACCGCTTTTACCGCTTTCATGGCCTGCGCTGTAATTTCCGGCCCAATCCCGTCGCCGGGAAGTATTGCAATTTTTAGTTTCAT
>CAYRBS010000023.1:1165-17606 GCA_964422335.1 uncultured Mariniphaga sp.
CCAATATTTTATCCAGTACCCCCGGTTTAAAATCGTTTTCCAGGATATTCAGCATGCGGATAGTTGCCTTGATTGCAGCAGCATTTTGATCCGGATCGAGCCCTTTGGTTTTAAATTCCCGGCTGTTTTTCCAGGTGATGACGGTTTCTACCAGGGCATCGGTTTTTCCACCTGGCGGGATGGTTACAACATAGTCAATTAGTTTTGGGAACGATTTGCCCAGGCGTTTGTAAATTTTGCGCAACGCTTTAACAAATGCATCATACTGGCCGTCGCCATCGCTGAATTCTTCGTATTCTTTCCCGTCAATTTCCAGGCTCACACTGCCTACGGGCCGCAACCCCATGGTATGACTCACCGAAAAGTTAACTACCCTGATTTTCTGCTCCATAAATTCATTTTCCAGTACATCGGCTACTATATAGGGCAGTTCATCAGAGGTAACCGTTTCTTTTTTGTCTCCCAGTTCAATAATTCGTTGCGTTACCTTTTTCAATGAAACGGCATCGAGTTCAATTCCCAGGTCCTCCAGGTTTTTTTTGATGTTGGCTTTGCCCGATGTTTTTCCCAGGGCATATTGCCTGATCCTTCCAAAGCGTTCAGGCAGCAAGTCGTTGAAATAGAGATTGTTTTTGTTGTCGCCGTCGGCGTGAATACCGCTGCACTGAGTGAACACAAAATCGCCTATAAGCGGTTTATTGGTAGGAATGCGAATGCCTGAAAACGACTCAGCCAGTTTCGATACTTTGTTCAGCTGGCTTTCATTTACATTGGTTTTCATTTTCAGGTGATCCTTGATGGTGGCGATTACGCTCGAAAGCGGGGCATTGCCGGCTCTTTCTCCCAGTCCGTTTACTGTAGTATGGACACAGCGAATGCCGGCTTTAATGGCGTGGAATACGTTGGCAATGGCCAAATCGTAGTCGTTATGCGCATGATAATCGAAATTTGCATCGGGGTAGGTTTCAATTATTTCCCTGCAATAATCGTAGGTTTCATCGGGATCGAGAATTCCCAGTGTGTCGGGCAGCATGATGCGGTCCACATTTTCTTTTTTCAGGTTCGAAATCATAAAGTGGACGTACTCCCTGGAACTCCGCATGCCGTTGGACCAGTCTTCCAGGTATATGTTCACCTTTATCCCCATTTCGGTGGCGTTGGCAATCACTTTTTTGATGTCGTCCAGGTGTTGCTCAGGTGTTTTTCGAAGTTGTTCCTCCACATGTTTTCTCGAACCTTTGCACAGCAGGTTGACCACTTTACCCCCTGCATCGGCAATCCATTGCAGGGAGATGTCATTATCCACAAACCCGAGGATTTCCACTTTTTCAAGGTGTCCTTTTTCTTCTGCCCAGCGCAAAACCCGCTGAGCACCTTTAAATTCGCCATCTGATACCCGCGCGGAAGCAATTTCGATTCGGTCCACCTTCACGTCTTCCAGCAAAACCTTGGCCATGCTGAGTTTTTCGCCTTCACTGAATGAAACCCCGGTGGTTTGCTCGCCGTCACGCAGGGTAGTGTCCATTATGGTAAGGCGTTTCCCTTCTATTTTAACTGTTTTGCCTGTCATTTTATACATTTATAATTTACCTGGCCGCTTCAAAAGCAGCAATTTCATCTTTCATTGCCACCAGGTAGTCGATATCGTCAAGCCCGTTTTTCAGGCAATGTTTTTTGTAAGGGTTTATTTCAAATTCAACCGACTCACCGGTGCCCACAATAGTGAACGTTTGTTTTTCCAGATCGACCTCAAATTCCGATTTGGGATTTTTATCAATTGTATCGAAAATTTTTTGCAGGAACTCCGGAGATACAACAACCGGAAGCAGCCCGTTGTTCAGGGCATTGTTTTTGAAAATGTCGGCAAAAAAACTGGAAACCACCACCCGGAAGCCATAATCGTAGATGGCCCAAATGGCATGTTCGCGGCTTGAACCGCTACCAAAGTTTTTACCGGCTACCAGGATTTTCCCGGAATATTTTGTGTTGTTCAACGGAAAATCAGCTTTCGGGCTGCCGTCTTTGTTATATCGCCAGTCGCGAAACAGGTTATCGCCAAACCCTTTACGTTCAACGGCCTTTAAAAACCGTGCCGGTATAATCTGGTCTGTGTCCACGTTTTCAAACGGCAACGGAACGGCCGGAGAAGTTATTTTTGAAAATTTATCGTAAGCCATAATATTATTAGTCCCTCCCAGCCTCCCCGAAAGGGAGGTGATTAGAACATTTGTTTTAAAAAGTTAATAATTCATTTTTACTCTTTTTTAATTTCCCCTTTGGGGGTTAGGGGGCTTCTACATCAGCTTTCTCGGATCGGTAATTACGCCGGTTACTGCAACTGCGGCAGCGGTAAGCGGGCTGGCAAGCATGGTTCGCGCCCCGGGCCCCTGCCTTCCTTCGAAGTTCCGGTTTGATGTGGAAACGGCGTATTTCCCTTCGGGAATTTTATCGTCGTTCATGGCCAGGCAGGCTGAACAGCCCGGTTGGCGCAATTCGAAACCGGCAGCTTCCAGTATTTTGTCCAATCCTTCGTTCCGTATTTGTTTTTCCACTTTTTGCGACCCCGGAACAAGCCAGGCTGTTACATTGTCCGCTTTTTTCCGGCCTTTTACAAAGCTGCAGAATGCCCGGAAGTCTTCGATACGTCCGTTGGTGCAACTTCCCAGGAAAACATAATCCACCTTTTTGCCCAACATCTGCTCGTCTTCGGAATATCCCATGTACTGAAGCGATTTAAGGAATGTATTTTTGTCGCTTCCCTCCATTCCGTTGGTTGTGGGGATATGTTGTGTAATGCCAATGCCCATTCCCGGATTGGTACCATAAGTAATCATGGGCTCAATATCATCCGCATCGAAAGTATATTCGGTATCGAAAACTGCGTCCTCATCACTTTTCAGTTGTTTCCATTCGGCAACAGCCTTGTCCCATTCTTCTCCGGAAGGTGCATATTCGCGTCCTTTTACATAGTTGATGGTGGTTTCGTCCGGTGCAATCAACCCTCCCCGGGCGCCGCTTTCAATGCTCAAATTGCATAACGTCATCCGGCCTTCCATGCTCAGGCTGGTGATGGCCGATCCTGCATATTCAATAAAATGCCCGGTGCCGCCGCTGGTGGTGATTTGCGAAATAATGTACAAGGCGATATCTTTGGCGGTAACGCCTTTTTTCAGTTGCCCGTTTACGGTTATCCGCATTTTTTTGGGTTTTGGCTGCATAATGCTCTGGCTTGCCAGTACCATTTCCACCTCGCTGGTACCGATGCCAAAAGCAATAGCTCCGAAAGCCCCGTGGGTTGAGGTGTGGCTGTCGCCGCAAACGATGGTCATTCCCGGCTGTGTCAGCCCCAGTTCGGGCCCGATGATGTGAACAATTCCATGCCCGTCAGACTGAAGATCATGGTAGGTAATGCCATGTTCTGCACAATTCCTTTTCAGCATTTCCACCTGGTGGCGCGAAAGTTCGTCCATAATGGTGAGGTGCTGGTTTTCGGTAGGAACATTGTGGTCGGGGGTTGCGGTAGTCCTTTCCGGCCTGTAAACTTTAAGCCCGCGTTTTTTTAACCCTAAAAAGGCAACCGGACTGGTCACTTCATGGATTAAGTGACGATCGATGTACAACACGCTGGGTCCGCCTTCCACCTTTTTCACTACGTGGGAATCCCAGATTTTATCAAATAATGTTTTTGCTTCCATATATTATATATTCTGTTTTTTTTTTATGAATGTTACCCCTGCAAAGGGGGAGTCCGGTTACTTATTCCTGCACCACCGGCAATTTATTTACTGCATCGAGAAATGCTTCCACCGAAGCGGTAACAATGTCGGTGTGGGCGCCAAACCCATGGAAAATGGAATCGTCGTATTCAATCTGCATATGCACTTTCCCGATGTCGTCGCTGCCGCGGGTGATGGCCTGAACGAGGAATTCCTCGATGGTCACCTGCCGGTGAATAATTTGTTTAACGGCTTTGATAGCGGCATCCACCGGTCCGTTTCCGGATGAGGTGGCTTCGAACTTTTCGCCGGCAATATCGATACGGACAATGGCCATGGGAGTGAGGCTTTTACCGGTAAGAACCTGCAGGAAGTCGAGTTTGATTCGACGTTCCTGGCGTGTTACATCGCCTACCAACAGGGCAATATCGTCGTCGCGCAGGTCTTTGTTCTTATCGGCCAGGGTCAGGAATTTTTCATAAACTTCCTCCAGCTTTTCTTTATCCAGCACAAATCCCATAAGCTCGAGCCTGTGTTTCAGGGCAGCCCGACCGCTTCGTGCGGTGAGCAGGATTGCCGATTCGTTGATGCCCACATCGGTGGGATCCATAATTTCGTAGTTTTCCCGGTGTTTCAACACCCCGTCCTGATGAATACCCGAGGAGTGGGCAAAGGCATTACGCCCTACAATTGCTTTGTTGGGTTGCACGGGCATGTTCATCAGGGTGGAAACCAACCGGCTGGTGTTGTAAATATTTTTTGTGTTTATGCCGGTTTCGATTCCCAGCAACTTGTACCTGCTCTTCAGGGTCATTACGACTTCTTCAAGGGAGGTGTTCCCGGCGCGTTCGCCAATTCCGTTAATGGTAACTTCAGCTTGCCGGGCGCCGTTCATAATACCTGAGATGGTATTGGCGGTTGCCATGCCCAAATCGTTGTGGCAATGAGTGGAAAGAACTGCATTGTGGACGCCTTTTACATTATCAATCAGGTATTTAATTTTTTCGCCAAATTCGTGGGGCAGGGTGTAGCCCGTAGTATCGGGAATATTTACCACGGTTGCCCCGGCTTTAATAACCGCTTCAACTACTTTTGCCAGGTATTCGTTGTCGGTGCGGCCCGCATCTTCTGCATAAAATTCCACGTCTTCCACGTATTTTTTAGCGTATTTTACTGCCTCAACAGCCCTTTCGAGAATGTCATCGGGGTTGGAATTCAGTTTGTGGTGAATGTGGTAGTACGACGTTCCTATTCCGGTATGGATACGCCCTTTTTTGGCGTATTTTAGTGATTCGGCGGCCACGTCGATGTCTTTTTTCACTGCGCGGGTAAGGGCACAAATGGTGGGCCACGTAACCGCTTTTGAAATCTCAACAACCGATTCGAAATCGCCCGGACTTGAAATAGGGAAACCCGCTTCGATAACATCTACTCCCAGATCCTGCAATGCCCTGGCAACTTCAATTTTTTCAACCGTGTTCAACTGGCACCCCGGTACTTGTTCGCCGTCGCGCAGGGTGGTGTCGAAAATGAAAAGTCTGTCACTCATGGTTATTCTTTTATTAATTGTTTTATATTCAAAAAATTATTATCAGGTTTTAAAACTTCCAACTCTGCTCCATCTTTCCTGTTCACCTCCACGAAAAAAGCCATCCCCTTTTTTTGAGAATGGCCTATTCTGTTTCTTTTTGTTATAGTTAACAACACACCATTCTCACTTCTCTTTAATTAGAAGGATAATGCCAATAATAAGGCTGAGAATTGATATGTTGCTTAGTAAATTCATTTGCTTTACTTACGATTTGCTGCAAATATTATAATATTTTTTGGAAATGAAAACAAATAATCTTTATTTATTGATAAAATTTAATAAACAGATGATTTTGTCTGCTATTTTCCCCTGAATTTGGAATTTCCAACCTCCCGGTAAGAATGATTAGTGAAAAAGCGTATGTATTTATGGTGTTTCCAGCGGGATTTTTGTAGTTACCTCCGTCTCGCTTTCAAGTTCAGGCTGTTTTTCAGGCTCCGGAAGGGATTCGTTGCGTTCGAAAATATCGTGTTTTGTGAGAGGTCGCAGGTGAATTTTCCATTCAAACCCACTGAGCCTTTTTTCTTCTTCGGTAAGTTCAAAAAGGGGCTTAAGCTCTCCCTCCGGGGCAGTTAAAAATACAATTTTAAAAACCCGACCTTCTTTAAAACGAATGGAAATTCTACTGCTTTCGGCCCTGTTAAGGCCAATTATGGTAGTGTCTTCGCGGGCATAATAGAGGGTTTGCCCGTTCCCGTCCACATTTATTCTGGAGAGCTGGTTGTCCACGATATAGCCGATCATGTTTTTTCCTTTAATTTGGTCGAACCTCCCCGAGTCGAGTTTTGATATAATAAAACTGTTGTTTTTAAGGTGCATCTCATCGGGTGCATTTGTATTTTGTTTCATGTCGATCAGGTCGGCGCTCAACTGATGGATTTCGGACCATATAACGGGATTGGTGTGTAGCTGGACAACGGAATCTTTGGTAAAATAAACCAGGGAGTCGCAAACACCCTGGATGTCGGACCGGTAAAACCGTGTGCCGTAAAATGCCGAGACAATTTTTTCTCCTTCGATGGTGTCGGGCACCGTACGAAGCGTGTCAGCATGCAGGAAGAGGGTGTCTTTTTCGGAGTACATAATCAACAAAGCGGAATCGGTTACGGTGGCAATTTCCTCTTTATCGTTGTAGTCTGCAATTTTGCCCATTACAATGGTTTGGTTTTCGAAATCTTCCATTCGGACAGCGCCCTCGGCCCTTCCGTTTCCGTCTGTTTCGTTGTATTTTATGTAACTGGCTCTCATTTCCTGCGTTTCATTGCTGACCACCGGGTTTTTTATCAGTTCTGCTTCCCCTGTTTTTGAGTCGTACCAGCCATCTTCGGCATAAAGGGTATTTGCTGAATCGCGGATGGTGGTGGGCCCCATAATAAAAATCCGGCCCGATTCCGTATTGTACAACATGGTATCGCTGGCCAGGGTATAGTTCTCGTTATGAGCCTCTACATTTTCATAAAAGTGAATTAAATCCTCGTCAATGAAATACCTCCCGATAATACTGGTAAGCGTGTTGGTACTGTCCACAATTTCCCCGTGATCGTCGTAATATCCCACGTTCGCATCCATATCAAAATCGAGTGTATCGGTATAGAGGGTTGTATTTTTATTTTCCAGCTTTACGTTTTCGTAAGCCCTGGCAAAATCTGTATCGCCGTTGTAGTAAATTTTATTTGCATAAAGGTGGAGGGTATCTCCCTGGTTGATATGGACATTGCCAAATGCATCCACTTTATTGGTGCCGGTGTAGGTGTAAGCGCTGTCGCACCACATTAAAATATCTTTGTGCCTTATTTTTACATCCCCCACAAGCCGCTGGGCATTTGGGGCAATGTTTTCATCCGCTTCCAGGAATTCGGCCCGTTCAATTTCCACCCTTTTTTTTTCCTGTGAAAAAGAAATGAAAGAAACCAATACAAAAGCAGCTGCCAGTAAAAGCCGGAAGGGATAAAATGAAACCCTGGGTTGCCTCCAAAAGGAGTAACGGCGAAGGCCAATGGGGCCGATGGGATTGCTATTTGTATTACAGGACACAGTTCTGATTTTAATACGATTAAATTTTATATTAGCCTTTAAAGCAGTTCATTAATGATGTTTTCCACTGAAATATTTTCAGCTTCAGCTTTGTAATTTTTAATTATCCGGTGCCTTAAAATGGAGGGCGCAACTGCTTTTACGTCTTCGATATCGGGAGAATATTTTCCATGAAGAGCAGCGTGGGTTTTTGCTCCTACCACCAGGTATTGCGAGGCACGGGGGCCGGCGCCCCATTTCAGGTACTGTTCCGAAATTCCGGCGGCCATTCCGTTTCCCGGCCGTGTTTTGGCTGCCAGCGTTACTGCATAATTCAGCACATTGTCGTTGATGGGTATCTTACGGATTAAATCCTGGAAGAAAATGATTTCCTTACCCGAAATTACCGGTTCGAGATTGAATTCGAGGTTTGAGGTTGTATTTTTAACGATGGTAATTTCATCTTCGTACTTTGGATAATCGAGCCACACCGAAAACATAAACCGGTCGAGTTGCGCTTCGGGCAGCGGATAAGTGCCTTCCTGCTCGATGGGATTTTGGGTGGCGAGCACAAAAAACGGGCTTTCCAGCTGAAACCGCTGGCCTGCTGCGGTAACCGCGCGTTCCTGCATGGCCTCGAGCAGTGCCGACTGGGTTTTGGGAGGGGTGCGGTTGATTTCGTCGGCCAGTATAATGTTGGCAAACAGCGGCCCCTGGATAAATTTGAACTGCCTTTCTTTGTCGAGAATTTCCGTCCCGATTATGTCGGAAGGCATCAAATCGGGTGTAAACTGAATGCGGCTGTATTTTAGCCCGAGAATTTTGGCGATGGTAGTTACAAGCAGTGTTTTTGCAAGTCCCGGTACGCCTATCAGCAAAACATGGCCCCGGCTAAACAACGATACCAGTACCTGGGTAATGATTTCGTCCTGGCCGTAAATAACCGTTGAAATTTCCTTTTTTAATTCATCGAATTTTTCGCGCAATGCATCCATTGCCTGTACATCGTTTTTTAATTCCATCCGTTTTTTGCTTTGTTATTCTCTGTTAAAATTGTGGAAATTTATTTGAACCAGTCTTGAAATTCAAAATTGCAGTTGGAATAGGTATCGTCAATTCTGATGTAGGTTTGTGCCTGCCTGTCGGAAATCCATTTTTCCAGCACCTTTTCCCTTTTTTCCTGCAGAAAAAGGTCTGCAATTCTCTGGTAATCGCGCTGTAAGTTGGCTTTGTGCCCATCCCGTTTATCCACCAGCTTTACAATCCGGAATACTGCCCGCCTGCTTTCTGTATCTATGGTTTCAAACGGATCAGAAATTTCATTGATTTTCAGGGATGTAAGAATCTTGCTCACATCGCCGCTGAGCTCGTCTATTGTAAACCTGGCCGACATGGAATTGGGGTTAATAACAGTCCCGCCGTTATTCCTGGTATTTTTGTCGGTAGAAAACAGCCTGGCCGCCTCGGAAAAAGAGATTTCTTCTTTTCGAATCATGTTGGCAAGGCTGTCGAGGCGGTTAAATGCTTCTTCTTTGGCTTCATCCGATACTTCGGGACGCATTAAAATATGCCGTGTATTTACCTTGTCGTCGCGCCGGTCAAGCAGCTGAATGATGTGATAACCGAATTCACTTTCCACTACATTTGAAATCCGGTCGCCTTTCAGGTTGAACGCTGCCGCGGCATATTCCGGGTCGAGCTGTGCCCGGCCCTGGTACCCAATTTCGCCCCCTTCGTTTGCCGAGGGCCCCTGGGAATACATAACAGCCATAGCGGCAAAGCTTGAACCACCTTCGATACGGCTTTTTAATTCGCGCAATTCGTTTTTCACCCTGTTTTCTTCTTCCAGTTCAATCTCTGGTCTGATAGATATTTGGGCATATTCGTACTGGGTGGGTACTTCCGGTATATCTTCCTCGTCTAAATTCCGGTAGAACTGCCTTACTTCCGATGGAGTAACTTTTACATCCTGGATAATTTTATTACGCATTTGCGAACTGAGGAACTGGTCTCTAATGACTTCCTGCATTTCCGATTTTATCGAAGCAATGGGTTTTTTAAAGAAATTTTCCACTGCACTTTCGGAGCCAAAATGCTCTACATACTGCTGTAGCTGGGCATCCATTTGCTGGTTTATCTGGTTATTGGTAACCTCAATGGTTGTATCCAGTTCTGCTTCGGCAATCAGCAACTTGTCGATGAGGATGTTTTCCAATATTTCACATTTCATGTCGCCATCAGAACTCACACCCTGTGCCTGCTGGTCCATGTACATTTTCTCGATGTCGGACTTTAGTACAATATTGCCGCCCACCACTGCTACCACCTGATCGATCACCCTGTCCTGGGCAAACGCAATGTTGGCCATTACAAATGCCAGCAAAAACAGGGCTGCTTTTTTTATCGATTTATTCTGTTTCATCTGAGTTATAAATTTTAAAATTATTTTTTCTTAATCCTTCTGAATAGATAGTACTTTCCAATTCTTTTAAAAAGTCGATTTTCCGACGGTTTAAAATTAAATTTTTTATGTTATCTCTTACATATTCCCGAGGGGCCTGGTCGTTTTTTAGCTTGTAATCGACAATTGAAACGAGGTAATAATAATCCGAATCATTCATCTCGATAACGCTGTTTTGCCGGAGGAATTGTCCCGTATTTTCAACCTGCTCGGGGAGGTTTTTGGTTACCAGTCTGAAATCCACCCAATGGTCAGTGAAAATATCGAACGCCTTGGCGTATTGAACGCAATATTCCCGTAGTTCGTTTATCCCGGTATCGCTGGTATCGCTGCACATTGCCTTTAGCCGTTCGGGATTGGATAAATCGCCGGGTATTTTAATAAATATTGCTTTTACAATGTTGGTGTTCAGTTTAAAATTATCCGCGTTGTTTTCATAATAGTCATTTATTTCTGTTTCGCTTACTGTTGTATCCATCCGCTGGGCCATCAGGTTGTTTTTGTATTTGTAAATGATAAGCGAATTGCGGTATTCCTCCATTTCCTTTTCGAGGTTTTTTTGTTGGGATGACAGGTTTTCTTCCGCTTTTAAAAGTATCAGTTCCTGTTTTACCCATTTTTTTATGTAATCGTCGGCCATAAGCGAACTGTCGGCAAGGTCCAGATCGTTGGGCAATACTGCCGAAACATCCGAAAGGTATAGCTTTTTGGAACCGACCTCGGCCAGTACTTTATCATTGCTTTTGGTGTTGCTGCAGCCAAAAACGATAAGCAGGGCCAGGAATGTCATTATATATTTAACCATGCTTTTATACATGAGGTATTGTTTTCAGGATTTTCTTGTTTACTTTAATTTTATATTTTTTCCGTAGTTTCTTTAACCAATTTCGTTCCAAAAATTTTTGATAATCCGAAATAACTAATCCGCGTGCTTCATCCAGTTTTTTGGGTTCGGGAGGAATTTTCTTCCCGCGGACAAAGGTGAGTTCGGGATTGAAATTACCGGGATTCGGGCTGTTCCATATAAAGTAGTCAACTGCCGGGTTACTGCCTTCTTCCCATGCGCCCTGTTCAATTTCAACCATTTCCCCGTTTTCATTCAGCAGGTCTTCCACTTCAGTCCGGGTCATTCCTGAATCAAAAAATTTTTCTGCTTCTTCCCTGGTTTCAAGATTTTTGCAGGTAATGACCAGTCCTTCAAACCGTTCTTCCCACATATACTTTCCCTTGTTTTTCCTGTAAAACTTTTCCAATCCGGTACTGTCGTCAGCAGCCAACTGCCACACCTTTTCTTCCATGATGTTGAAAAGCAGCATCCCATCGTGATATTCCTGCAAAATGTATTTGAATTCCGGATGTTTTTCCTCAAGGTTTGCATCCTCGGTATCAATAATTTCGGACTCAACCCACTGATCGTAATAATTGGAATAGCTGCCTTTCGTAAATTTCCCCTTTTCAACGAAATTTTTTAAATCGTCCAGGTGGAAATTTATATCGCCGAGCGTAAAAAGCAACAGGTTTTCATTAGTTTTTTCGCCCAATGGCAGGGTTTCCAGTTTTTCAATATTTTCCCGGTTTTCTTTAAAAGAATATTCTTCTTTTAATTTTTCAATGAATGCTTGTTTGCTCCCGGTACTCCTCGCCGGATCTTTTTTTAGCTGTCCTTCAATATAAGGCCGTGCGTTTTCAAATGAGGGGACGGGGCGGTGGTCAAGCTTTTTGATAATATGAAAACCGTGGGCGCTTTCAAATGGCGGGGTCATATCCCCGGCTTTTTTGAGCGCAAAAGCCTGTTCTGAAAATTCCGGACGCATTCGTCCGGCTGAGAACCAGGGCGTTTCACCTCCCTGGCTGCCCGAGCGTTTATCGTCGGAATGCTTTCGGGCGGTTTCGGCAAAATCGGCTCCGTTTTGCAGTGCTGTGTAAATGGAGTCTATTTCTTCTTTTAACCCGGATTTGTCGAAATTTGCCCCGTTCGGCGGAAACATTTTCATGATATGGGCTACTTTAATTTCGCCTTTGTTGGGGCGCACATCGTGAACTTTTACCAGGTGATAGCCAAACCGTGTACGCACTGGTTCCGAAATTTCTCCGGGCGGAGTATTAAAGGCTGCATCTTCAAACTTTGCCACCATTTGAAAAGCGGTAAAATAACCCAACCTTCCTCCATTTTCTTTTCCGCCCGGGTCGTCTGAATGGGTTGCTGCAGCGCGATCAAAATCTTCCCCTGCCTCTATTTCCTGTTTCACTTCCAATGCCTTGTTAAAAACTTCCTGTTCTTCTTCCGGGGTGGCGTTTTCGTTCACCCTGAATAAAATGTGGCTGGCATCCACCTCTTTGCCCATGCGGCTGTGCATTTCTTTAACCAGGGTGTCATCAAAATCCATGTTGGTTAAATAAGGAGCGGCAAGTTCCTCCCGGTATCCCGCAAGTTCTGCTTTGAAGGCGGCGCTGGTATCCATTTGCTGGTTTTGTGCCTCCAGCACTTTCAGTTTATAATCGATAAACAGATCGAGGTATTCTTTTGGCGACATGGTATTGGAATCCTGTGCCAGGTTTTCGTTGTTTTTCCGGTAAATGCGTTCAAATTCTGTTTTACTGATTTCTGTACTACCAATAGTGAGCAATACCTCGCTGTTTTGGGCCCAAAGCGGGGAAGCACATAAGAACAGTATGGAAACCAATAAAATTTTACCTTTCATACTACTGTATTCGTTATTACCGGCTGCTGTAATTGGGTGCTTCGCGGGTAATGGCCACGTCGTGCGGATGGCTTTCCTGTACACCTGCGTTGGTAATTTTTGTGAACTTAGCCTGTTGCAGCATTTCAATGTTGCCTGCCCCGCAGTAACCCATTCCGGCACGCAGTCCGCCAATTAACTGGTAAAGCACTTCATACAGCGTTCCCTTAAAGGGCACACGGGCAGCAATTCCTTCGGGCACCAGTTTTTTTATGTCGTCTTCCACATCCTGGAAATAACGGTCTTTAGAACCTTTTTGCATAGCTTCAATCGATCCCATTCCGCGGTAAGACTTGAATTTCCGGCCCTGGTAAAGAATTGTTTCGCCGGGAGATTCCTCCACACCGGCAAAAAGTCCGCCTGCCATTACCGAGTTGGCACCGGCTGCAATGGCTTTCACAATGTCGCCTGAATACCGGACACCTCCGTCGGCAATTACCGGGATGTTACTTCCTTTAATGGCTTTTGAAACACTGTATATTGCTGAGAGCTGGGGGATACCCACTCCTGCAATCACGCGGGTGGTGCAAATAGACCCCGGGCCAATTCCAACTTTTACAGCATCGGCTCCTGCTTTTACAAGGGCAATGGCTGCCTCTTCGGTGCCAATGTTACCTACAACAACATCTTTTTCGGGGTATTTCTTTTTTATTCTTTTTAAAGTTTCAAAAACTCCTTTCGAGTGGCCGTGAGCGGTATCGATAACAAGGGCGTCGGCCTGTGCTTTTATTAATTCATCCACCCGCTCCATGGTATCGTCGGCAATGCCAATGCCGGCTGCAACCCGTAAACGGCCTTTTTCATCTTTACAGGCCAGGGGTTTATCTTTTGCCTTGGTAATGTCTTTGTAGGTTACCAGCCCAATAAGTTTATTGTTTTTATCCACCACGGGCAGTTTCTCTATTTTATAGCGTTGGAGAATGTCGGCCGCTTTCTCCAGGTCGGTCGATTCCGTAGTTGTAACCAGGTTTTCTTTGGTCATTACCTTGTGAATGGGGCGGTTCATGTTTTTTTCAAAACGCAGATCGCGGTTGGTAACAATCCCCAGTAAGTGTCCTTCGTCATCTACAACCGGAATACCGCCGATTTTGTATTTGGACATGATTTCCAGCGCATCGGCCACATTTTTGTCTTGTGTAATGGTGATGGGGTCATAAATCATTCCATTTTCAGCCCTTTTTACCGTTGTAATCTGGTGTGCCTGGTTTTCAATATTCATATTTTTATGAATAACACCGATTCCACCTTCGCGGGCAATGGCAATGGCCATTTTGTATTCGGTAACCGTGTCCATTGCTGCTGTTACAATGGGCGTATTGATGGTTATAGAACGCGAAAATCGGGATGTAAGATCTGCTTCGCGGGGTAAAATTTCTGAGAAAGAGGGCATTAGGAGTACATCGTCGAATGTTAACCCTTCAAGAACTACTTTATCTGAAAAAAAAGACATGGGCTTCTGTTTTTTAATTTGTAATAAACCGCAAAACTACAAAAAATTAGATTATTGCCCCTTATTTTCTTTGGGATTGCAGGGGTTTTACTAATAAAAATTGTTAAAGCATTTTTAAAGCCCGGAATATTAAATTACAGGTTTTATGAAAGAAGCTTGAAAATGATTTCTTATTTTGTGAATTGAATGGAAAATTACAATGAAATACTGGCCCGGTACTGGGGATATTCAGCATTCCGTCCTATGCAGATGGAAATAATAAAATCTGTTGCTGCCGGGAAAGATACGCTGGGCTTAATGCCTACCGGAGGCGGAAAATCGATTACTTTCCAGGTTTATTCGCTTTCGCAGGAGGGCATTTGCATTGTGATTACCCCCCTGATAGCCCTGATGAAAGACCAGGTTGAAAACCTGCGCCGGAAGGGCATAAAAGCGTTGAAAATCCACAGCGGAATGTCGCGGATGGAGATAAAAATGACCCTTGATAATGCTGTGTGGGGCGATTATAAATTTCTCTATGTTTCTCCCGAACGGTTAAATTCTGAATATTTTAAAGAAAGGCTGATCAAAATGAATGTGAACCTGGTAACGGTTGACGAAGCACACTGCATTTCGCATTGGGGCTACGATTTCCGGCCGAGTTACATGAATATTATCCAACTGCGTGACCTGCTTCCGGAGGTGAAATTTCTTGCTTTAACAGCCACAGCTACGCCGGTGGTTACCCGTGATATTCAGGAAAAACTGGGGTTTAAAAAACCCAATGTGCTGCAGGTGTCCTTTCACCGCGAAAACCTGAGGTACCTGGTGCGCCTTCGTGAGAATAAAATGGGGTACTTGCTGGAAACCCTTAAAAAAGTGAAAGGGTCGGGGATTGTTTATGTGCGCAGCCGAAAAGCCACCCGTGAAATAACTGCAGAATTGAAAAAACACAACATAGCAGCCGATTTTTACCATGCAGGCTTGAGTACCGGCGTGCGAAGCGAAAAGCAAGATGAGTGGTTGTCGGGGAAAACTAAGGTGATTGTTTCCACCAACGCTTTCGGGATGGGGATTGATAAGCCTGATGTGCGGTTTGTGGTACACATGGATGCGCCCGATTCGCTGGAAGCATACTTCCAGGAGGCCGGCAGGGCAGGCCGCGACGGGAAAAAGGCCGCTGCCGTATTGCTTTTTAGTAATGCGGATAAAACCAAACTGAAAAAACACGTTACGGTGGCTTTTCCGGAGATGGATTCGGTTAAACGGGTTTACCAGGCCTTGTGCAACTACCTTCAGGTGGCCGAAGGATTTGGCAAGGGGCAGGTTTTTGAGTTTAGTCTTCAAAATTTTGCAATGTCCTACAAATTTCAGCAGGCGATGGTTTACAACAGCCTGAAATTGCTGCAGCGCCAGGGGTACATTGAATTTACCGAAGAAATCGACAATCCTTCCCGGATATTTTTTACCGTTTCGCGCGACGATTTATACAAGTTCCAGGTGGCAAATGCCTCGTTCGACGGGTTTATCAAACTTATTCTGCGATCCTATACCGGACTGTTCAACGGGTATATTGCCATCGACGAAGATTTGCTGGCCAGACGGGCCGGAATAGATCGGGAAACGGTGTACAACTTTTTAAAACACTTGCGCAAATCAAAAATCATCGATTATGTTCCGCAAAATCGTTCCCCTTTTATTTATTTCAGTAAAGAGCGGATTAAGCTGGACAGGATTAAAATTTCGAAAGAAAATTATGACTTGCGCAAAAAAGATTTAATGGAAAGGGTGCAGTCCGTAATTCATTATGCTACAGATACTACCGTTTGCCGCAGCCGGTTTTTACTGAGCTATTTTGGCGAAAAAGATGCGCCTGCATGTGGGATTTGTGATGTTTGCCAGTCGATGACATCAATGGGAATGAGTTCGTTTGAGTTTGAGGAAATGAGCAAAAAAGTGAAACAGATTCTTGAAACTCCCTGCTCATACGAAAATCTGTTGCTGAAATTGAACGGTGACCAGGAGAAAATGATGGAAACCGTCAAATGGCTCACTGACAATAAAAAAATTAAACTCCGGGTCGATCAAAAGCTGGAATGGGCTGATTAGTTGTATCATAGGGAACTGGGAATTGAAAGATCATCAGAATGTAAAAAAGCCCGGTGTTATTGAAACCTATCGCAGAAAACCCAATCTCCGGCTTTCGGAAAGCGTTTCTCCGTCGAAGGAAATCCTGAATTTTTCCATTCGCCATTCAATCCGTTCATCCATCCATTCTTGAAAATCTTTATTATTTTTGCATCGGTTTCATATGATTAAAATTGTTTATGATATAAGCATCATATGCAACCTGCCCGAATGGTTCGTTCAGGCGGACTCGCATCCGCCAGCTGGCGAATAATTATTTTTCTGGGTGATAATTATTATCATGCTCGTTTCATTTACAGATAATTATGAGTGAAGAAAGTTTAAAGCAGGAGGTATATTCAA
>CAYRBS010000024.1:0-6153 GCA_964422335.1 uncultured Mariniphaga sp.
GACCCGTTGCGGTGGTACCTGATTACCAATGCCCAGCCCTGGGATAACCTGAAATTCGATATTACCGGCGTAGAAGAAGTAAAACGAAAATTTTTCGGTACACTTTACAACACCTATAACTTTTTTGCCCTTTATGCCAACGTTGACCGTTTTCGTTTTGAGGAAGAAGAAATTCCGGTAAATCAGCGCCCCGAGCTGGACCGGTGGATTATGTCGCTGCTGAATTCGTTGGTAAAGGATGTGGCCTGGAGCTACGAAAATTACGAACCCACCCGCGCAGGACGTGCTATTTCAGATTTTGTTACCGAAAACCTGAGCAATTGGTTTGTCCGGTTAAGCCGGAAAAGATTCTGGGGCGGTGAATATTCAGCCGACAAAATTTCGGCCTACCAGACGCTGTACACCTGTTTGGCAACGGTAGCCAAGCTAACGGCTCCCATCGCACCGTTTTACGCCGACTTGCTTTATTCTGATCTGAACAAAGTTGCCGGCAAAGAAACCGACCAGAGTGTACACCTTTCCGATTTTCCGGAATACAACGAAGAGCTGATCGACAAAGAATTGGAAGGTAAAATGGGCATCGCCCAAAAAGCATCCTCCATGATTCTGGCACTTCGCAGAAAAGAAAAACTCAAAGTGCGCCAGCCGCTGGCAAAAATTATGGTGCCGGTACTGAACGAGCATTTCAGAGAACAGTTTGATGCCGTTAAAAACATTATTCTCGCCGAGGTAAACGTGAAGGAGGTGGAGTACCTGACAGACACCGAGGGAATTATTAAAAAGAAAATAAAACCCAATTTTAAAACCCTGGGGCCTAAATACGGAAAACTGATGAAGCAGATTTCCGGTGCCATTGCCCGGCTTAACCAGCATGATATTGCCCGGCTGGAGCAGGAGGGAACGATTGAGATTGAAGCCGGCGACCAGAAAATCGCAGTTTCCAAAGAAGATGTGGAAATACTCACCGAAGATATTCCCGGCTGGACTGTGGCTACCGAGGGGCAGATGACCATCGCGCTCGATATCGATGTTTCAGAAGAACTAAAGCAGGAAGGCATTGCACGTGAATTTATCAACAAAATACAAAACCTGCGAAAAGACAGCGGGTTTGAGGTGACCGATCGCATCAGCCTGAAAATTAAAAAGCACAATGAAATTAATGATGCAGTACTAAATTATAAAAGTTATATTTGCGCCCAAACTTTGGCCGTTGATCTGCAATTGGTTGACGATATTGACAGCACATTGGCCAAAGAAGTGGAGATTGACAAGGATGTTGCT
Organism: uncultured Mariniphaga sp.; assembly: GCA_964422335.1. Classification (GTDB taxonomy): domain Bacteria; phylum Bacteroidota; class Bacteroidia; order Bacteroidales; family Prolixibacteraceae; genus CAYRBS01. Next base: position 1,282 of record CAYRBS010000024.1, read on the forward strand.
ACGCACATTATTGTGGAGAAACAATTGTGAAGATATGTTATGCGGAATAAAAAGGGTAATAAAAATTTACTAATTTCGGCAAATTTAATTTGAAGAGGTAATTAATAAAAATCCTGTAATTATGGGAGAAAAGACCAGATATTCAGATGAAGAGTTAATGGAATTCAGAAAAATCATTCTTGATAAGCTTGAAAAAGCGCAGGAAGATTATGAAATGTACCGTAATTCCATTACACACGGCGACGGGAACGATACGCAGGACACCTCGCCAACCTTTAAGGTGCTCGAAGAAGGTGCCGCCACCCTTTCAAAAGAAGAGGCTGGCAAACTGGCACAAAGGCAGTTGAAATTTATTCAACACCTTCAGGCAGCATTGATGCGTATTGAAAATAAAACTTACGGAATCTGCCGCGAAACCGGGAAACTGATTGCCAAAGAACGGCTGCGTGCCGTGCCGCATGCTACGTTAAGCATCGAGGCGAAAAAGAACCTGGGATAGATTGAACAGAAAGATTACGAGCTTCCCGGAGTTTTCAAAATTCAGAAAATATCCGGGAGTTTTTTTATGAGAAAAAAATGAAGAATCGTACAAACAGGCTGCTTTTTATAATATTTGCTGTGTTGATTGCGGATCAGGTGCTCAAGGTGTGGATTAAAACCAATTTGTCGCTTGGCGAAGAAATTGTAATTTTCAAAGACTGGTTCATCATCCATTTTGTTGAAAATAACGGGATGGCCTTTGGGTTTGAATTTGCCGGCGAATACGGAAAGCTTTTTCTGAGCTTTTTTCGCATCCTGGCAGTGATTGCCATTGGGTGGTACCTTTTTAAACTCACCCGGCTCAAGCAAATTCCATTTGGGTTTCTTGTGAGTATTGCCCTGATTTTTTCCGGCGCCATTGGAAATATCATCGACAGCGTTCTTTACGGAATGATTTTTAACCACAGCTACGGCCAGGTAGCCGATTTTTTACCCGATGGCGGCGGTTATGCAAGCTTCCTGCATGGAAGGGTGGTCGATATGTTTTATTTTCCGCTTCTCCAGGGAAATTTCCCCGATTGGCTTCCCGTTTGGGGAGGGAAAGATTTTATCTTTTTCCGGCCGGTTTTTAACATAGCCGATTCGTCCATTACCATCGGGATTTTTTCCATATTGTTGTTTTATCGAAAACAATTCAATTCACTGGAAACAACGGAAAAGAAAAACGAAGATCCCGAAGATTCTGCTGAATCAGGAGGTGAAGACACTGGCAGTAGCAGGGAATAAACAGCTTCCCATTTTCTGTAAAGTTCCTTTTTTCCTCCATTTTATTTTACCTTTGTAACACCTGGTACAATTTTCATTCATTATGGAGAATCAACTGATCATTTACAATACACTCTCGCGCAAAAAAGAGGTCTTTAAACCGCTGGTGGAAGGTAAAGCCGGCCTTTATGTTTGCGGTCCCACCGTTTACAGCGATTCGCACCTAGGGCATGCCCGTCCTTTTATTACGTTCGATTTATTGTTCCGGTACCTGAAATATTTGGGGTACAAGGTGCGCTATGTGCGGAATATTACGGATGTAGGGCACCTGGAAAATGAAGCCGATGAATCAGGCGAGGATAAAATCTCGAAGAAAGCACGAGTTGAGCAACTTGAACCCATGGAGGTGGTCCAGAAATACATGAATACTTTTCACCGGAACATGGCACAATTAAATGTGTTGCCGCCCAGCATCGAGCCGCGTGCATCCGGACATATCATCGAACAGCAACAACTTATCGACTCCATTCTTGACAAAGGATATGCTTACGAGATGAACGGATCGGTTTATTTTGACGTGGAAAAGTACAACACCAAATACCGGTACGGAAAACTTTCGGGCAGGAACCTGGATGATTTAAAATCCAATACCCGCCAGCTGGAAGGGCAGAAGGAAAAGAAAAATCCGTATGATTTTGCTTTGTGGAAGAAAGCTTCTCCGGAGCATATTATGCAGTGGCCATCTAAATGGAGCGATGGTTTCCCGGGGTGGCACCTCGAGTGTTCGGCCATGAGCACCAAATACCTCGGCGAGGTTTTCGATATTCACGGGGGAGGAATGGATTTGGCATTTCCGCACCACGAATGCGAAATTGCACAGTCAACTGCCAGCCAGGGAAAAGAAGCCGTGCGTTACTGGATGCATAACAACATGATTACTATTAACGGACAGAAAATGGCCCGCTCGCTGGGGAATTTTATCACCCTTGATGAACTCTTCTCGGGGCGTCAAAAAATGCTTGAAAAAGCGTATTCACCTATGACCGTCCGCTTTTTCATTTTGCAGGCGCATTATCGCAGTACCATCGACTTTTCCAACGACGCGCTCCAGGCTTCTGAAAAAGGGCTTGATCGGCTGATGACGGCTGTTGAATCGCTTGACGAACTGGCCGCTTCACCTGAATCAACCGTAGATGTAGCTGCATTGGAAGAAAAATGTTTTGCCGCACTGAACGACGATTTAAACAGTCCGGTTGCCATTGCACACTTGTTCGATGGGGTCCGGATGATCAACTCGGTAAAATCCGGAAGTGAAAAAATTTCTGCCCATGATTTGGAAACCTTAAAATCGTTTTTTAATACGGTGGTTTTCGATGTGCTGGGATTAAAACAGGAATCAGCAGCCGGGCAGGGCGACAACGAATTATTTAACGAGGTTGTCGATTTTATACTGAACCTGAGGCTCGAGGCAAAAAACCGGAAAGACTGGGAAACTGCCGATAAAATAAGGAATGGGTTAACATCCCTTGGAATTGAAATAAAAGACAGCAAAGAGGGGTTTGAGTGGAATCTGAAATTGTGAGAAGCCCCACCTAACCTCCCCAAAGGGGCGGAATAGGAAAGCCTCATTCCCATCCCCTCCCCGAAAGGGAAGGGAGTTTGGACAGTGCTAAGTTTTAAATTGCAAGTGTATATTAACGACATGATTTAGTAAATGAAAATAATTGTATAATATTTCCTTAAGTCCCCCTTTGGGGGATTTAGGGGGCTTTTTAGGAGGTTATTTATGTTTTCAGGAATTATTGAAGAATTTGGAACGGTTACCGCCATTGAAAAAGACCAGGAGAATGTGCATTTTACATTGACCTGTTCATTTGCGGGTGAGTTAAAAATTGATCAGAGTCTTTCGCACAACGGGGTTTGTTTAACGGTGGTGGAAGTGAATAAGGAAGCCAAAACCTATAAAGTAACGGCTATCAAAGAAACGCTGCTGAAGTCGAACCTGGGGCTGCTGGAAGTGGGTTCGAAAGTGAACCTCGAACGCAGCATGGTAATGAACGGCCGGCTCGACGGGCACATTGTGCAGGGGCATGTCGATCAAACGGCCGTGTGCACCAAAGTGGAGGAGGCCGATGGCAGTTGGTATTACACTTTTGAATACGATTTTGATATTGAAAAAGCCAGGCAGGGTTACATGACCGTGGAAAAAGGTTCGGTTTCGGTAAATGGCGTGAGCCTCACCGTTGTCAACTCAAAAGACAACTCTTTTCAGGTTGCCATCATCCCCTTCACCCAGGAAGTTACCAACTTTCATACTTTCAAGGCAGGGACTGTTGTTAACCTCGAATTCGATATCATCGGGAAATACCTAAGTAAGCTGAATACCTACGCCAGGTCTTAGTTATATAAAACTTGAAGCCTGGCATGACTGGACAGATAAGATACCCATTTTCATAATCACAGTAATTTTCAAACATATTCAGCCGGGTTGTGTTTTGTTCAAACAGATTTTGTAGTTTTAAGAAAACTTTTTGGAATGAACAACACGGCAATGATAACAGGCGCTTCAAAGCGAGTGGGCAGGGCTTTGGCTGAACACCTCGCTGCCAGTGGCTGGAACCTTATTCTTCATTTTAATTCTTCTGAAAAACCAGCGGAAGAGCTGGAAGGGAAATTGCGGCAAAAATATCCCCGGCAAAAATTTACGCGGGTAAAAGCAGATCTTGCCAGCGAAGCAGCTGTTGAAAGGCTAATTCCATTTGTTATTTCCGTAGCGGGGCCTTTTGGGTTGCTGGTAAATAACGCATCGGTTTTTGATCCGGGATATGTTGCAGATACCAGTCTGCAACGATTTAATAGCCAGATGGATGTGAATTTGAAAGCGCCTTTTTTGCTGATGCGCGATTTTGCTGTTCATTGTAAAAAAGGAAATATCATCAACTTGGCAGATACCCGGATTACGACAAATAAATCAAACTTTGCTGCTTATTCCCTTTCTAAAAAAGGGCTTTGGGAGCTCACGAAGATGGCAGCGCTGGAATTTGCCCCGGAAATCAGGGTAAATGCCATTGCTCCGGGGGTAACCCTTGCACCTGCCGGCAAAGACGATGATTACCTTTGGGAGCTGGCAAAAAATATCCCCATGAAAAGGCCGGGTGGAGTAGGGCCCATTCTGCAAAATGTGGATTTTATCCTTGAAAACACGCACCTCACCGGGCAACTGCTTTTTGCTGACGGGGGCGAAAACTTAGGTCAAAACGCTTAACCAAAATAACATGGCAAGAATTAAAGTAAAAGATCTTTTGCTTCGGACCTACATCGGGTTTAACCCTGATGAACTGGTGAACAAACAGGATGTGGTCATAAATTTTGAAATTGAAACCGATATTTCACACGAAGCGCTCGAGGCCGACGAACCGGTGGATATCCTGGATTACAAAACCATCACAAAAAGGGTGATTTCATTGGTTCAGGATGGCCGGTTTAAACTTCTCGAGGTGCTCACCCAAAAAATCCTCGACCTCATTTTGGAAGACAAAAAAGTTAAGTGGGCAAGGGTAGAAGTTGATAAACCTCATGCCCTGCGTTTTTCCGAATCGGTTTCGCTGGTAATGGAAAGTGCGGGAA
>CAYRBS010000024.1:6253-17438 GCA_964422335.1 uncultured Mariniphaga sp.
GCGTTTTTCCGAATCGGTTTCGCTGGTAATGGAAAGTGCGGGAACCCAGTCATAGTATGACTTAAAGTCATGCTATGACTGGTTGTTCCGGGAATGAGAGATCCCAATCATTCCATGACCCGAAGTCATAGTGTGTGACCTGAGTATAGTCTGACACTTAATGTAAATGTTTTAATATATGCAAATTGATCCTGGCTACTTTTTTCATATCTATAACAGGGGAAATAACGGGCAAAAGATTTTTTTTGAAAGGGAGAATTACCTTTATTTTCTCCGAAAAATGAAAGAACATATTTTTCCATATGCATCAATTGCCGCCTGGTGTTTAATGCCTAACCATTTTCACTGGGTTGTTTTTGTTCATAAAACTACAATTGAGATTCCGGAGAAGCAGAATTCCAGTCATACTATGACTCATAATCATGGTATGACTGTGACTGAGAACATCAATCAAAAAACCAAACAAAGAACTTTTAATTATTCGATTGGCATTCTTTTGCGTTCCTACACCCGTGCAATCCAGAAGAAGAAAAAAATTACAGGTTCTCTTTTTCAACAACATACCGGGATGAAGCCGCTAACCGATGAAATAAAAATTGACCCGGCATACTGGAATTCAGTTTTTGGAACTGAAATTAATATTTCAGAAGGGAAAAGTTACCTGGAAACCTGCATCGAATATGTACATCAAAACCCGGTTTATTCAGGATTGGTAAAGAATGCAGAGGAATGGGAGTTTTCTTCGCTGAGAGATTTTCTTGGTATTAGAAAAGGAAAATTGATAGATTATGCCTTGCTGAAAAAAGAGGGAATTTTGCCTGAAGGTCTTGAAACGGAATCCGGTCTTAGTCATACTATGACTCAAAGTCATAGTATGACTAAGAATACTGTAATTATCGGAATCGGGTCCAACATCGATGCTGAAAACAATATTTCAAAAATGCTGGAAATTCTGGGAAAAGAGGTGGAAATAATCAAGGTTTCCAGGTTGTTAAAAACCAAGCCTATCGGCATTGAAAACCAACCCGATTTTACGAACGGGGCCGTGAAAATAAAAACCCGTATGGGAAAAGCGGAGCTCAACCGGTTTCTTAAAAAGACGGAAGATCGGTTAGGCCGCAACCGGAAAGCGCCCAAATTCGGGCCGCGCACAATCGACCTCGACATGGTGGTGTGGAATGGCGAAATTGTAGATGATGATTACTATACCCGCGATTTCCTTCGGAAAAGTGTAGAGGAGGTTATTTCCTCCTGAATTTCAAAAAGATTTCGTTCAGCCCGGTTACTCCATTTACTTCTTCCAAATCGGACACTACAAAGTTGGCTCCGTTCCGGCGTAATTCATCTGCATTGTCTTTTCGGGCAATGCCTAAAGTTAGACCAAAACCGCCTTTCATCCCCGCCTGTACTCCCGAAACGGCATCTTCGGCAACAATGGACCGGGAGGGAAGGGCGTCCAGCATTTCGCATGCTTTCGTAAAAATGTCGGGTTCGGGTTTGCCATTCAGCTTAAGTTTTTCCGAAACCACCCCGTCAACCCGGGCGCCAAACATATGCTGCAAATGAACCGCCTCCAGTATTGCCTTGCAGTTTTTACTCGATGAAGCCACTCCCAGTTTTACGCCGGCATTTTTTAACCCGAGCAGTAGTTTTTTTGTGGAAGGATAAACTTCGGTACCTTCCTTTTTCAGTGTTTCATTAAAAATTTTGTTCTTCCGGTTTCCAATTCCGCAGACGGTTTCGGCATCGGGGCTGTCATCCGGCGATCCCCACGGGATATCAATGTTTCTCGATTTCAAAAATGAGGCTACTCCTTCGTAGCGTGGTTTACCGTCAACATACGAAAGATAGTCGTCCTGTGAAAATTCCCTGAATGGTTCATCCCGCTCCTGTTCCCGTTTCCGGAGGTATTCATCGAATGTTTTTTTCCAGGCGGCTGTGTGGGTAACCGCGGTTTTGGTAATTACCCCGTCGAGGTCGAAAATCATTGCTTCAAATGCCGGAAATACTTTGTCATTCATAAAATGGTTATTTTAAAATGAACCCGTTAACTTAAATTAAGTCTGAAAAATGGCTGTTAAACTGGCTGAAATTCATTGGGTACGGTTCTCCCAGGTTTGTACGGTATTTTGAGCAAAACGATTCAAAATGAAATTTCGCCTGGTGAATATTATTTTTTTGGCGAAGGGCCCAAACCTGCAACCAGGTAGCTTCTTCGTTCAGGTCGTCGTATTCCAGGATGCGTTTTGCCACGGCTTCTATTTTAGGAAGGTTATTTTCTTTCCGGTAATAGGCGGCAAGTTTCAGCAGGTTGTCAATCAACTGATTTCCGGTATATCCACGTATCTCATCGAGCCATGGCCAGTTGGAACCTTTCAGGAAACGGCCTTTTTTCACCAGCAGGAAAAATGTTTCCAGCTCAGGTTTTCCCATTCCTCCCGGCAATTGACAAAGTTTAAATGCTTCGGCATGATCGCAAAAGAAGGGAGCCTCCATTTTGGCTTGTAAAACGCCGTTTTGGGTAATTATTTCCACTCCGTTTATTCGTTTCAGGATTTTCCGGAGTTTGTTGAGGGTAACTGCCCGGTTGTTGGTCACCTTTTTTTCCGGCAGATTAGGCCAAAGTTGTTCATCGATTTCAGAAACTGCCGCTCCCGCGCCGTTTTTCAGCGTAGCAAGCAGGATAAATAAAAACAGCTCTTTCACTTTGGGCGTAAACATTGCCGAGATGTCGTTTCCTTCATGGTCAACTGCCCTGAACCCTCCGAAAAGATTGATTTGATTGGCGGCATCTTTTTCGGGGAGAACAATCGGGAGCCTTTCACTCTCCGTTTTGCTTTTCCGAAAAAAATAGAAGTACACAAAAACAATTATGATAATGGAAAGGATGGCAATTACCCATATTAATGCTTGTTCCTGAAAAAAACCGGTAGCCTCTTTTTCTTCTTCCAATCTAACTTCTTCATTCAGGGCAAGCCGGGTTATTTCTTCCGAACCCAGCGGGCGGTTCCAAAAATGTAGGTCGTCTATGTATCCGCGCAAACTGGCTCCCTGCGAGAGGGCACTTCCCAGGTGGATGTCGCCCGTTCCCGAAAAGGGTGGGTGCCCCCCGGAACTGCCGATATTCCGGCCGTTGAGAAAAATAGCCTGCTCGCCGGTTTCGATGATATAGCGCCAAACCAGGTGGTACCAAACGTTGGGTTCCAGTTTTTCCGCAGAGATATAATCGTTGGCCCACAATCCAAAGTAGGGATGCCCCGAGCGAAGGATAAGGTGAAGCCCGCGGCGGTACTCGCTTTCATAATTACCTAAAACAGCATTGTCGCCAAATTCCAGGATTTCGTTGAACTTTACAAAACAACTCACACTGAAGCTGCTGTTCCGTAACCCATACGAATCAGACGGCCCCAGGTTTACACTCGCATTTTCCGGTAGTTTCAGGACGCTCCCCCGTTCAATATCCTGGCTGAACGAGTAACCTTCCCCGCTAAAACCGGTAGTGGGCGACAGTTCATTTTCGATGGATTCATCAAATTTGAAACTTCCTGTCACTCCTTCGCTGAGGCTCAATGGAGAAGCCATAATATTGTAATTTTCCGGAACTTCCATTTCCCCCGTTACAATAATTTGTTCGGGGATCATCCGGTAACCCGGGGCAAAAGGGGTGAGTGTCAGTTCCTCGCCGCCCCGGTAAGGAAAACTGAACCTTCCTCCTGTGGCCGACACTTCCGGGTTTTTCCAATAGACTTTCTCCAGGGTTTTGCCTGTGCCTCTTACTGTTCCGTTAATCCAGGTGAAAGAGTTGAGTTGAGAAATGATAAAATCGAAATTATAAATGTTATTTCCAACAAAAATAAAATTAGGTCGTTTTCCGTATTTTGTCCAGTTTTCAAGCAGAAAGTTGATATAATCGGGCACCAGGTTGCGGATATTTTCCCTTAACGGGATATTGGTAGGCAACTTGTCGAAATGGTCTATCATAAAAAGCTCCAGGTTTGTGCCGGTTGCCTGCGGCTGTGAAAGCCCGTTCGCGGGAGTCCCGTCGGCAGAAATTCTGAAAATGTAATTATCGGTTTTGTGCAACACCCGGCTGCCGGGGTCGAAATCACCGGAAACAAAAAAAAGCAGCCTTCGGTTGGCTTCAATCAGGTAGTCTGCCGACGGCCAGGCCTCTCCCCTCGGGAGATAAAAAATGCGTGATGAAAGGACTGAATTGCCGATTACGGAGTCGAGAACTGAAATATCGCCTTCGTAATTAATAAATACCGGGATAATTTTTGAAGAATCGTTACTGAGAAGGGTTTGGAGCCGGCTGGTTAGGTTATCCATGTTTTCTCCTGAACCGGCAATGGTAATCCGTCCGTCTTTTTCTGCAGCATTCAACTCAATTCCAGTGTTATTGTCCGATTGTAAAAAATCCCAGAACCGATGATCGTTGATGTTGGAGGTTTCTACACGGGCAATTAAAAATGAAGTCTCAGAAAATTCTTTTGCTGAGATTTTGCCCGGAAAAAATGTGAAAATAAAAATGAAGGTAAATATATTCCAGCCAAGCCGTAAATTCACGTGATCATTCATGTTTAAAATTTTCAATATCTAAAGCATTTTATGTACTTCGCATGATTAACAGGATTCTTGCGTGGCTAAATTTTATCATGGCCGATTCATTACATTTTAATGCAGCAGATATTCTTAATCCTGTATTATTTTTGTTTCAAAAGTAGGTATTTCTGTGAAAATAAGCACTATTTTAAGTTTTTTTATATTTTTTATAATTCATTTTAAATCAAATGTTTATAATGCGAATTAATTGAAAATTAAGTAAGTGATAAGCCTCAGTAACCTAAGCTGTTAATAAAATGATAATTGTTGTATGCTATTATTGTTTGGTAAACTACCGTTAAAATGGCTGATAGAACAATTAAAAGAAAGCATTTTTTGCTGTTTATTACCGGTGGGTTGGCGGCCATATTGTTTGTGGCGCTTTCCCATAAGACCATCGAATATACATCTACCGATGAATTTTGTGCTTCGTGCCATGCCCATCCGCATGCCGATGCCTCTTTTAAATTATCGGTTCATAACAGCAACCGTACCGGCGTATCAACAAAATGTGTCGATTGCCACCTTCCTCCCGAAGATCAGAATCTTTATTTTTTATCGCGGAAGGCGTACCACGGATTTCATGACTTGTACGTGTTTATGACCCAGGATATGGACGACATCGACTGGGAAGCCAAACGGACGGTTGAAGCTTCTGAACGGTTTGTTTACGAAGATGGGTGCAAAAAATGCCATACCAACCTTTTCCCTTCTTCTCTGGATGCCCTTGGGGCCGAATCGCACTTAAAATACCTGCGCGACCCCGAAAACAATTCATGTGTAAAATGTCACCTCGACGTAGGCCATTACCGGGGCGAAACCAGCTTTACCATGGAAGAAGTGGAGGTGGCTTCCCAGGAGGTGTTTGAAGAACCCGCGCCCGTTACTTCTTTCGAAGATTTTACCGAACAGATTCCCGGTACCACCGTATCGTTTAATATGAATGCCATTTCGGGTGGGACGTTTAACATGGGAAGCCCTCCGGATGAACCTTACCGCCGGCGCGACGAAGGGCCGGTACGCGAGGTGGAAGTGGACAGTTTCTGGATTGCTGAAATAGAAGTTACCTGGGATGAATACCTGGCATTTTTTAACGCCACAAGTTCGCAGGGGCGTAAAGAAAGTGAAACCGTTGCAACTGGCTTAGAAGTAGATGGAATAACCGGGGCAACACCGCCCTGGGGCGCTCCCGACCAGGGATGGGGAAGAGGAAAACGCCCGGCCATTACCATGACCCACCACGCAGCTAAAGTTTACTGTGAATGGCTGAGTAGCGTAACCGGGAAAAAATACCGCCTGCCAACTGAAGCCGAATGGGAATATGCCGCCAGGGGAGGCACCGAAGGGCCTTATTTCTTCGAAGGTTCACCGAAAGATTTTGAAAAGGACGGGTTGTGGAACAAATTGTTTGGCCCGGATACAACGGTAATCAATTCGTATGTTATTTACGAGGAAAACAGTCCGCACCGCACGCAACCCCCGACGCTGGTTAAACCCAATCCGTTCGGACTGAAAAATATGCTGGGCAATGTAGCTGAATTTTGCCTCGATTATTATGATCCGGAAGTGTATGCAAAATATCCCGAAGGGTTAGTAAAAAATCCAAAGGGGCCGCGTGAGGGGCTGGAGCATGTTATCAGGGGCGGTTCCTACCGGAATTCAGCCAAAGACTTACGGGTGGCCCGCCGCGATTTTACCCGCACGAAAGAGTGGCTGGAAACCGATCCCCAGATTCCCAAAAGCATCTGGTGGTATTCCGACGCCAAACATGTGGGGTTTAGGGTAATTTGTGAATACGATCCCGACGAGTTGAATGCAGAAAAAACCAAAAAATAAATACCATGGAAAAAGATCAACTTTCGCGACGGAACTTCCTGGGGAAATCGGCTCTCATCGGAGCAGCCGGTCTGGCCGGGTTAAGTGCCATCAGTTCCTGCAGCAAAAACACCAAAGCGGTTGATTACGAATTTCCCCCGCTGTTGGATAAGGCCCCTGACGGGAAAAAACTTCGTGCCGGGCTGATTGGATGCGGAAACCGTGGGACCGGGGCAGCCCTGAACTTTCTGGCTGCCGGCAACGATTTGGAAATGGTGGCCCTGGCCGATGTGTTTGAAGACAAGGTGTGGGACTGCCACAGCAAGCTGGAAAAACAACAGGTGGAAGTCCCCAAAGGGAATTGCTTCTGGGGTTTCGATGCCTATAAAGAATTGCTGGAGGTTGACCTGGACGTTGTTATTTTGGCAACGCCCCCGCATTTCAGGCCCGAGCACTTCGATGCGGCTATTCAGGCCAAAAAGCATGTTTTTATGGAAAAACCGGTGTCCGTTGATCCGGTTGGGGCACGGCAAATTATCTCCACTTCCAAAAAAGCTGAAAATATGGGGTTGACGGTTATTACCGGTACCCAGCGGCGGCACCAGCGCGACTACCTGGAAACATACAAACAGGTGGCCTCCGGTGCTATTGGTGAAATTACTTCTGCCAAAGCGTGGTGGCTGCAATCGCATGTGTGGTTCCGTACCCGTGAAGAAGAATGGAGCGATATGGAATACATGCTCCGTAACTGGAACAATTTCTGTTGGCTTTGCGGCGATCATATTCTCGATACCCATGTGCACAATATCGATATTGTGAACTGGTTTGCAGGGAAACATCCTGTGAGTGCCATTGGATTCGGAAGCAGGGTGCGCCGGCTCACAGGCGATCAGTACGATTTCTTTAGCATCGATTTTGAATTCGGGGAAGGAATGTTTTCTCACAGCATGTCGCGGCAAATAGACGGCTGCGCCAATACCCTTGGCGAACGGATTATGGGAACCGAAGGCTATACCAATTGCCAGAATACCATTTTTAACCTCGACGGAACTGTTAAATGGCAGTACGATTATCCTAAAAACAAGGATGGGAAACCTACCGGGATTGTGAAGGTTTCACCTTATGTGCAGGAGCACATCGATATGGTGACCGCCATTCGCGAAAACAAACCCGTAGTGGAGGCAGAGCGGACAGCCATTTCCACCCTGACTGCCATAATGGGCCGAACGGCAGCTTACACAGGGCAGAAGGTTACCTGGGAAGAAATGCAAACATCCAACGAGCGACTTGGTCCGGAAGAATATGAAATGGGCCCTGTTGATATGGAATTTCCTGTCCCATTGGCCGGGACCCAACATAATGAATAAAAAAAGACAGAAATATGATTTCGGTTGTCATTCCATTACTGAACGAAGAGCAACTGGTTGAACAGTTGCTTACGGAAGTCCGTGATGCGCTGGAGAAAACAGGCGAGGAGTTTGAGGTAATTTGTGTGGACGATGGAAGTACGGATTCCACTTTGCAGAAACTTCTGCAATTCCGTGAAAAGAACCCCCGGCTGAAAATAATTTCACTTTCCCGGAATTTTGGGTTGCAATCCGCCCTCACTGCCGGAATTGATTTTGCTACCGGAGAGTATGTGGTAATAATGGATGGCGATTTCCAGGACCCGCCCGACCTGGTTCCGGTATTGTACGACAAAATAAAAGCTACCGGCGCTGATATTGTTTCCGCTGTCCGGGAATCGAGAAATGAGAAAATTACCAAGAGGGTTTACATCAACATTTTTCACCGTATTTTCGACAGGCTCACAGGAGGACAGCAGGTAGCCCAAACCGGAAATTTCTGCATCATTAACAAAAAAGCCCACCGGGCCATGCTCCAGTTTTCGGAACGAAACCGCTACCTTCCCGGTATCCGGAATTTTATAGGTTTTAAACACGAATTTATTTTATACGATCGGCCCGACCGTTTGCAGGGCGAAGCAAAAATGAGCCGCCGGCAGTTGTTTGCACTGGCCGCCGATGCGATATACTCTTTTTCAAAATGGCCCATTAAAATCTGTTTGTATTTGGGGATGCTCGGGGTGCTGATATTTCTGGTGGCCATCGTTTATACGGTGTTGTCGAAGGTTTTGGGACTGGCCCCCATTGGTTGGTCTTCCATGTTTTTGGCTATCAGTTTTTTCGGGTCGGTGCAGCTTACCTTTCTGGGATTGATTGGCGAATATGTGTACCGGATTTTCAAAGAAGTACAGGACCGGCCTCTCTATTTTGTTCAGCAAATTTATGATTAAACCGGGCCACATAATAACTGCAAAAAATGCTTTTTGGGCAACACTGTTGATTGTTGCTTTTGCCCTGGTATTTTTAGCGCCAAAGGCAGCGGTTAATGTGGACGAACAATTACACTACCCTCATGCAAAAAAGGTTGTAAACTGGTATTTTACGGGCGGAAAGGACCAGAGTTGCCTCCATACCCCGCAAACCAACCTGAAATATTACGGCCAGTCGGTTGATAATTTCACGGCCCTTTTCAACCGGGTGTTTCAGGTCGAAAATGAATTTCTTGTGAGGCATTACACCGGAGGGTTCTTTTTTTGGTTATTGCTTTTTTTTTCGGGATTGCTTGCCAAGCGCCTTACCGGTTCCTGGAAGGTGGCTGTTTTTAGTGTTTTGGCGCTCCTTTTTATGCCACGGCTCGCCGGGCAGGCATTTGGGAATTTAAAAGATATTCCGTTTGCCACCGGGTATATGGCGGGGCTGTTGATGATTGTTCAGTTTTTAAAAGAATTTCCCCGTCCGCAATGGCGAACTGCTGTTTTGCTTGGGCTGGCAATCGCTTTTACCGTTTCAGTGAGGGCGGGCGGATTTATACTTTTTGCCTACCTGGGAGCAGGCATGCTTGCTTTTTTTGTTTTGAAGCCTTTTTACCTAAAACAGATAGTTTCAACTAAACCCGTTTTTGTGAGGTTATTGGGCCAGGGCGCTGCAATTTTAATCATTGGCTATTTTGCCGGATTGCTGTTCTGGCCCTTTGCCTTGCAAAACATTTTTGCCCATCCGCTGGAGAGCCTCCGGGTGATGGAACATTACAAAGTAAGTATCAGGCAGTTGTTTGAAGGACAAATGATGTGGAGTACCCAGTTGCCCTGGTATTATTTGCCAAAATGGGTGCTTATTTCTACACCCGTTTTTGTGTTGGCTGGTTTCGTTCTGTTTCTAAGTTTTTTTTTCAGGGAAATTGCCCGAAAAGACCATGCTCCCCAGCAACTGTTTTTTGAAGGGTTGGTATTGTTTTCATTTGCCTTTCCTTTTTTGTATGTGATTGCCATTGAGTCAAATCTTTACAGCGGGGTGCGACAAATGCTTTTTATTTTGCCCCCCATGGCGCTGCTATCTGTATGGGGTGTTTTCAGGCTGGTAGAATTTGTGAGGGAAAAGCACAAATACTCCGCTTACGCTCTTTCCGTTTTTTTTCTGGTACTGCTCGTCTGGCCGCTTAAACACCAGGCAAATACGTTTCCGGCTGATTATGTTTATTTTAACATCCTGGGCGGAGGAAATCAAAAAGCATGGGGAAATTATGAATACGATTATTATTTTCACGGGCTGAAAGAAGGGGCGGATTATTTAACCGGGATAACCGGGGAGGAGGAAATCACCGTGGCGATGAACAGTAATTTATCGAATTATTTTGAACAACACCCCACTGTCAGCTACCAGTACACACGGTTTCCGGAACGGAGTTCTGCCGATTGGGATTACGGTTTATTTGGTGTAAATTATCTTCACCCGTATTTGTTGAAGAACAATTTGTGGCAACCGGCAGGCATTGTAAAAACATTTTATCACAAGGGAAATCCGGTGGCAGTATTGGTTAAACGGACCGATAAAAACGATTTAAATGGGATTTCTGAAATAAAAAACGGAAATTTGGACGAAGGAATAGCGTTACTTGAACGCGCGGTTGAAAATGACCCGAATAATGGCTGGTTGTTTGTATATTTGGCAAAGGCAAAACTGGCTGACGGGGACATTGCTGGTTTTGAGCATTATGTGGAGAAAGGGAAGGAGGTTAATCCTTTTCTTGAACCATTTTTCCTGCTGGAAGCCACCCGTTTGTTTGATGAGGGAAAGCACCGGGAATCGTTGCAAAAGCTGAATGCGCTGTTTGAAATAAATCCGCGGTATTTGCCCGCAAAGCAACTTTATGAAGAAGTAAAAGAAGAATTGGAATAAATAATATTTTTGAACATTTAAAATGGAATGACATGGAAACATTAAAAAGATTTTTCGCAACTTTTGTTGCCGGAGTTTTGAGTTTGCCCTACATGTTAGTGGCACAAGATGATGGAACCTATATTGATAACCTGGGCGTTCAGGACAGCTCGTATATGGAGGACGATTTGCTTGCCGAAGGGGCAAATGGTTCCGGATCGGGTACCACAATTATAATTATTGTGGTGGTGGTAATTGTTATTGCAGCTGTTGGGTATTTCGTTATGAAAAAAAGGAAAAAATAGTATTTGCTGTTGCCCTTGCGAAAAAAGGTCAGCAGTCAATCACTGTACAGAAAAAATCCACTTGTAGTTCAAAATGCTGCGGGTGGATTTTTTTATTGTGGTTGAGCTTTAGTCAACGGAACCAAAACTTTTACTATTCTGTTGGTAAGGGTAAGTTATGTATTTTTAAAAAGGAGAGTTTGTCCCAGTAACCCCGTTGAAATTTTATCTTTCCGTCGGTTACATGAAAAAAACCACATCCGC
>CAYRBS010000025.1:0-6926 GCA_964422335.1 uncultured Mariniphaga sp.
TAATTCAGGGTTTTCGGCTCCCGGATTAAAAATTACCCGCTCCGGTTTCAGGTTAATTAGCTGCTCGTAATATTCGGGTTGCCGTTTGGCTCCCAAATAGAGCGTAACCGTGTGAATATCGTCATCAGCAGGAAATTCGGTTTGGATGGGAACTCCATCAACCTGGCCTTCGCGTTTTGCCAGTGCAATCACTTCATGATTATATTCCCGCAGCATTTGGATAGCTTTGTTGGAATAACGTTCGGGTTTGGTGCTCGCTCCAATTACCAGGGTTTTCTTATGATTTTTTTCCATTACTTTTCCTTTTTGTGGACCAGCACAACAGCCGATGCCGATATCCCTTCCTCCCGGCCTTCGAAGCCCAGTTTTTCAGTGGTGGTGGCTTTTACAGAAATCTGGCCGGTTCCGGTTCCAAGTATTCCGGCCAACGCCTCTTTCATTTGCGGGATGAAAGGGTTTAACCTGGGCTGCTGAGCTGAAATGGTTGAATCAATATTTACAATCTCAAATCCATTTTCCTGTACCAGCCTGTACGTTTCTTTCAACAGAATTTTGCTGTCAATGTTTTTAAATTTTGCCGAATTATCCGGGAAATGGGTTCCAATATCGCCCAGATTAACCGACCCGAGGAGTGCGTCGCAAATGGCGTGGATAAGTACATCACCGTCGGAGTGGGCTATCGTACCCCTGCTGTGAGGAATTAATATACCGCCCAGCCACAAGGTTTCTCCTTCTGCCAGGCGGTGCACATCGTATCCCTGTCCGATTCTGTACATTTTTAGTTCTGCTGGCCTTCAAAGGCTTCCACATCAAACGAAAGGGTGAACCTCAGTGTATTTTCCAGCGGATGGTTCCGTTGGGTAGGCAAAAGGTACGAAAAATCGAGGGCAAAAACATTCATCCTGAAACCGGCGCCGGCAGTCAGAAATTTCCGGTTCCCTTTGTTTTCATGTTCCCAAAAATAACCTGCACGGAGCGCAAACTGCTGATTGTACCAATATTCCACACCCAACGAAAGATTAATCTCCTGCAACTCTTCCTGCATCCCGCCTGGGGCATCGGTAAAGGAAGAAAAAATACCCGAGATAACCGATTTGTCGGAATTAAACCCACCGGGATAAATAATGGCCCCTTCGTCAAACAATGTAGTATCTCTTGGCGGGGTGGGCACCAGCAGTTTATTGGCCTCCAGAGCAAAGGTAAATGAGTTGTATTCATCCACTTCTGTAGTATAAGCCGCCCCCAATTTCATCATGGTAGGAATAAAATCATTTACCTCCCCGTCGGTATAAGAAATTTTTGCCCCAATGTTTTGAATGTTGATCCCGGCAGAAAAGATATTTTCTTTTTGATTGGCCCTGAATTCGTTGTAATAGTAAAATGCAACATCGGCTGCGTAAGAGTTTCCGGCTTTCGATTCCACTCCGTTAATAAGCTGGCCACCGGTTAAATCGGAACGAATGTAACGAACGGCCACTGATCCGGAAAAAACTTCGGAAAGCAAACGCGAATACCCCAGGTCGATGGCAAATTCGTTGGGACTTTGCTGGCCCGTAATTTCACCGTATTCAGAAGTGAACACAATATCGCCCAGCGAAAAATAGCGTAATGAGCTACTGACTGTTTGAACATCATCAATTTTTTTATAACCAACGAGGTAAGCCAGGTTAATATCGTCAACCAACGCACGCAGCCAGGGTGAATAAGATAAACTTACCCCCATATCGCTATCCATAAAACCATATTTGGCAGGATTCCAGTGTTGCGAACTCAAATCGGGCGTTGTGCCAACCCCGGCATCGCCCATACCTCCTGCCCGTGAATCGGGAGTTATAGATAGAAACGGAACCGCCGTGGTAATGGTATTGGCACCTGAAGTACTGGCTTGCCCGTAAGCCTGAACGGCAGAAACAGCCAGGACCGCAGAAACAAAAAGTAAACGGAATAATTTAATCATAATCTTACTAAAAATTGAGCGTTGCAAATATATTAATTGTATCCAATCTGCAATTCATCTAAAAACAGAGAACGGTGCATTTTATGAAAAAGTACATTTGATTAAAAAAATTAACGGGTTACCACTATTTTGCCGGTTTTTGATGTGATCGTCCCGCTTGAATTCTGCGCGGTTACCCGGAATAAATAAATACCGCTCCGCAGCGGGGATTTTACTTCGCTTAAATCCCACCGAACCGGGTTTGTCACATTATCACTGGAGCCAACCTGTGCGGTAAAATGGTCAATCCGGCGACCGCCCTGATCGAAAACTTCAAACATGGCTTCGAGTGTGGCATCGGCCTGGTTGTGCTCAAAAGTGAAAAATGTATAGTCATACACCGGGTTGGGGTAGTTTGTAACTTCTGAAATGACAAAATCGTCCGAAACTTCAAACTCAATTTCCACTTCGGTCGAATTATTGGCTACATCCCAGGCTTTCAGTTTCAGGGTGTGTTTGCCCCCGGCAAGCTCTCGTAACGGATACCGGATTGTTCCGCTCTTGTAATCACCGGCATCGGCCTGGTAGTAATTGTTCAGCACCATTACATTTGAATAATCGTTATCAAGCACTGCCGTAATATCATGCCCGATACCGGACCCCACGGTATTGATGCCGTTTTCATCGGACAAATAGGCCAGCAATGTTGAGTTTTTACTCACCTTGTCACCTGAAACGAAATCCTCTGTATCCAAATAAAGATCAATTTCCGGCCCCTGGTTGTCCGTCACTTCAGCCCCTGGGCCGCCAATATAAAAATTCTCGAAAACACCGTGGGCATCCATCTCGCCGTCGTCGGCATAATACATAATTCTCCCTTCGCCCAGGGTGTACGAAATATCTTTGGGAATCACAAAACTGAATGAAAACTCGCCGTTGGTAACATCCGTAAGGCCTTTATAAATAATATTTTCCTGTACTTTAAATTCCATGGGGGTTTCACCGGCATTGCCAAGGGTTTCCATCATCACTTCCTTATCGTAAACCGTGGGGGTAATTTCACCGGAGAAATTTTCAAGTTTATTTCCCGACTCATCGGTAATCATCCCTGATATGGTTACTTCCTGCAAAGCTCCAAGGGTATCGCCTTCCATGGTGGCATCCTTTCCGTTAACAGAAGTAGTGGCAACCTTGTGCCGGGGAAACGACAATTCCAGGGCCGGGTCGGCCAGCAAGCTAAAACTTCGTTTATTAATGGTGTTAATGGTGTTGGTTTTGGCCAGGCGCATGATATCGCCCATACGCAGGGGCCGGCCGTTTTCATCTTTTTCGAAAACAAAATCGTAAAAACTGCGGCTCAGCAAATAATTGGAATAGGCAAACACCAGGCGGGTAGTCGAAAACAAGCCGATTCCTCCCCCGCTGGAGTTAAACAAAATGTATTCACCCGCCGAAGCTTCATCGGCATCGAACCGGCTGAACTCGCATGTGGCCGTAACAAAAACGGGGAGTTTTTTGGCGTTCGACCATGAATTTATATGGCTGATATCCAACACCTTTTCGTCGGCAAGAAACCGTTCGTTGGCATGGCCCACATAATTCAAAACCAGCACACCGTCCTTCACCCGGTTGTTAATCGCATCGGTAACACCGGGATAACTTTCGCCACCGGGGCTTGCAACCTGCTGAAAAGCATCGAAATAAATTTTATCGGTAAGAAATGCGCCATGCGCATCGTTCACCTGGTTGGCAAGTTTTTCAGAATCCGACATGTGGAGGTTACCATCTTCGTCGTCGGCAATAAATGACACCACGTTTCGCCAGTTTCCCAGGGCTTCAGGAGAATGATAATTCCTGATTTTATCTACCACCAGGTTCGCCTGGTAAGTGGTGGAGGCCGGAATTCTTCCAATTCCCAAATCGACGGATCCGCTGTAAACGCTTTCCCCGCTGTCGAGCATTACAAAATAATCATCGGTAACAAACGATGAAATCGGGTTTAATGAATTATCTGACTGAAATGCAGGAATAAAATTATGGCTATCTGAATGGATGTTTTTATTGTCGTAACTGCCGTCGCCAAACAGCAGTACATATTTTAGCCCCTCGTTCCGGTCATAAAACATTTTAATAAAATTTCGAATTCCTGTAGCATCTTTGTTGCCGGAACTAAACTCGTTATAAACCTTTGTTGCCGAAACCACTTCCACCTGCATTCCGCTGCGCGAGCGGTGATAATTGGCCAAATCACTGGCTGCGTTCAGAAAGTTTGGATGCGAAATAATCAGGTATTCCGGTGTGGCCAACCCGTGAAGGTTTTGATTTTCCACTTCCCCTTCCTTCTCCGGCTCAGGAAAACTCCCGTCAGGATTCACCGCAACATACTCTTTCAGTTCATCTGCCGGCCGCTTCGCTTTCACCTGGTTCCCTTGTTCCTGCACCGGAACTTCTTTCACATTAAAAACATCGGTAACATCAAAAACCCGTGTTCCGGGGGAACTGGTTTCAATCGAAAATTCAAGGATATTTCCAATCCCGGTTGATTTCAAATCCCGGAAAAAAAGCGCCTCATCCCCGGCCTGAAGCTTTCGCCGGTAATTTATTTCGATAAAATCGAGCCAGGCTTGAGCACTGGTTGTACTTCCCGTATAATTTAAATGAATCCCGGCATTTTCACCCTGCGGATTAAATGAAAACCTCTTTTTGCTATCATCGGCATACAGGGCAGCAGCATCGGAAGTATTAACCCTTGAGAAATCAATCCTGCCCAGGCTGTTTTCATTTGCAGAAACCATCATTTGGGATGCAGCAGAAGAACGCGCCGCCGCATTCACCCGCACAGAAACCGGCACCGAACTTTCGATGCCTGAAAGCTGAAAATCAACACTTTTTGAAGCGCCGTTGCTAATTCTGTGGCTGAACCATTGTTTTCCTGATTGCAACAGGTTGTACTGCTCAACCTTATACAGCAACCGGGCATCGAAAGAAGAAACAGTATGGGTGGCTTCTTCCTGCAATTCATTGAATTCCCCGGCCAGTTTTTGTTCCCCGGTATCTTCGGTTAAAAAGAAATACCCCTTGTCGGAATACTGGTTTAAACGATGGTTAAAATACTCATTTCCATTGTCGGGTGTCCATTCTACTGTTCCCGGGGCATAAAAAAAGAGGCAGTCGGTTCCATTATTTTTTCCGTGCCAAACAGCTACCTGGGGTAAATCGTCGTGTTCAATTTCTCCGGGATTTTCGGAAAGAATCTTTCCCCCGCTGCCAAAAACGCTCACCCCGGACGGGGAAGAAAAACCCCAGTCCGTTAATTTTGAATAAGGTATTTTATAGATTCCTTTCTCGCGGGTGCTTATTTTCAACCACTTCCCGTTGTTTAAAACCGATTCGCTTTCCCAGTCGAAATCAATGACCGAAGCCATTTTCAAAGAGGAAGGGACCCGTTTTAACTCAAAATCCTTTAGTAGCAGTATTTTATTGCCTTTTCGGAGAACTGCAGAAACCTGTACTTCCAGTTTTTGATTGTCTCCTGACTTTAACCTTGTTTTTTTTATTTCAATTTCGTCTGGTAATTCATTTAGAAAGGGCCATTCCGTATCGGGTTCCAATTCTTCAAAAACAGGATTATCAACCATTACCTGAAAATCCTGGTTCGAATTCTTCAACGGGTAAGATTGCACAAAAACCGGGATGTGAGTATTGGCATCGGGAAATGCAGCGCCGGGGAAAGTATAACCCAGGCTGTTGTCGCCATTCGTTACCGATCCATCATCAACCTTCCAGTCCAGTGTGATAAATTCCTTGTGCACATCGCTTTTTGTGAACCCGGCAACGATAACTACAATTAGAAAAATATATGCTTTCATTATGAAAAAGCCTGTTTGTAAATCTTTAAACGCCTGCCAAAAATAAATATTGCAGTTGCTATCTTTTACAATAAAACAATTATTTTTGCCAAATAACAAACAAAGATATCCAGATAGATTTAATATCTTGCAAAATTATAACACAAGGAAACAATAAGAATAAAACAAATCAGTTATATTTGTTACAATTCGAAAAAAATGAAAAACACAAATTCAATGAAGCTAAAAACGTTATTTCTACTGTTTTTAGCCGCATCCATTTCGGGATGTGGGTTGTTTGGAAACAGAGGTGGCGGTGGAGCTTCCCGCACCACTGGCTGGGAATATAATTCAGAAGAAACAGGTAATATTCCCTACCTGGAAGGATACGAACAGGAAGCAGGGCCCGGCCTGGTTTTTATACAGGGAGGGACATTTACCATGGGCCGCGTTGAACAAGACGTGATGCACAAATGGGACAACCACCCCCGCAGGGTGACTGTTGCTTCATTTTACATGGACGAAACAGAAGTCTCGAACCAGGCCTACCGCGAATACATTCACTGGCTAAACAGGGTTTACCCCGGTGAAAGGGAAAAAATAGTTGCGGCGCTTCCCGACACCAATCAATGGAGAAGTGAGCTGGCCTACAACGAGCCTTATGTGAACAATTATTTCAGGCACCCGGCTTACAGCGATTATCCCGTAGTGGGGGTTTCCTGGGAGCAGGCCGAACAATATTGTTCGTGGCGCACCGACCGGGTAAACGAAAAGATTTTGGTTGAACGGGGAATTCTGCAACACGACAATTCCCAGACTGGTGAAAATGTGTTTACAACCGACACTTACCTTGCCGGTCTTTTCGAGGGTACTGAGGGAGAATCTCCACAAGAAAACCCCGACGGAACTACTCGGCGCACAAAATGGGAAGATGGCCTCATGCTCCCTAATTACAGGTTGCCTACCGAGGCCGAATGGGAATATGCAGCTTATGGGTTAATTGGAAATACCGATGGAGAACTGCTTACCGACAGAAAAATTTACCCGTGGAACGGCGATTACCTGAGAGAAGACAGAGGAAGAAGCAAAGGCAGGTTAAGAGCCAACTTTGTCAGGGGACGAGGCGATATGATGGGTATGGC
>CAYRBS010000025.1:7026-15550 GCA_964422335.1 uncultured Mariniphaga sp.
AAGGCAGGTTAAGAGCCAACTTTGTCAGGGGACGAGGCGATATGATGGGTATGGCCGGCGCACTGAACGACAATGCAGACATTACTTCCCCCGTTTATTCTTACGAGCCGAATGATTACGGCCTATACTGCATGGCAGGTAATGTAAACGAATGGGTGTCGGATGTTTATCGTCCGCTTTCTTTTTTAGATGTTGAAGAATTCCAGCCCTACAGGGGAAATGTAATCACAGAACACCAACGCGACCCCAACGGCGATCTTGTCCGGAACCAATACGGGGAATTAGTAAACGACACCGTTGTTGATTACCGTAATTTCGGGGACGGAAGCCCGGCTTCACAAATGTCTGAATCCGGCGATTGGAATGAAGAGGATGGTGAAGCAAGTGACACTGATGATATGTACATCCAGGACGATCGCCCGGGATACTTCTCATCGCTTATTAGCGACGATGTGAGGGTTTACAAAGGCGGTTCCTGGAAAGACAGGGCATACTGGCTGGTTCCCGGCACACGAAGATACCTTGAACAGACAAAATCTCAAAACGACCTGGGATTCCGTTGTGCCATGACAAGGGTTGGCAGTCCCGAAGGATTTTAAAAAATATAAAGAAACGCATACCATAACCTCATTTTTACAGAATGAGGTTTTTTTTTATTAAAAAATGACTACCAGGCAAATATATAAGCTTTTTACCCAATTCCCCCGAGTTGAAACCGATAGCAGAAACATAACCAAAGGCTGTATTTTTTTTGCACTCAAAGGCGAAAAGTTCAACGGAAATAAATTTGCCACCGAAGCCCTGGCTAAGGGAGCTTCGTATGCGATTATCGATCAAAAAGAATTTCACCTATCCGAACGGACCATCCTGGTAAGAAACGTACTGGAAACACTCCAGCAACTGGCCCTGCTTCACCGAAAAACGCTGGGCATTCCAATCCTGGCAATTACCGGATCAAACGGTAAAACAACCACAAAAGAATTGATAGCTGCAGTTTTATCCGCAAAATTCAATGTTTCTTTTACCTCCGGGAATTTTAACAATCATATTGGTGTTCCATTAACCCTGCTGGACATGAACGAAAGAACGGAATTTGGGATTGTTGAAATGGGCGCCAACCACCCGGGTGAAATCGGTGAACTTTGTTCCATTGCCCAACCGGATTATGGAATAATTACCAATATCGGGCGGGCACACCTCGAGGGATTTGGTTCGTTTGAAGCCATAAAAAATACAAAAGCCGAACTTTACAAGTTTCTGCAAAATAACAACGGGACTGTTTTTTATAACAAAAACAACCCCATTCTCTCCAAACTTACCCAAGAGATCAGAAAGAAAGTAAGCTACGGAGAAAACAACGCCGATTTAACAGGCAAACCGGTTCACTCGCCCCCGTTTGTTCATGCCGAAGTGCAATTTCCCCATGAAAAATTGGAACTTGCCACGAACCTTACAGGAAGCTTTAATTTTGAAAACATAATGGCAGCAGCTTGTATAGGCCATTATTTTAAAGTTGCCCCGTTTGATATCCGGACAGCCATAAAAAATTACCTGCCCAAAAACAACCGCTCGCAGTTAATCGAAAAAAACGAACTGAAAATAATTATGGATGCCTACAATGCCAATCCTACCAGCATGCAGGCATCCATAGAAAGTTTTGCTTCCGCTTTCCCTGCGCCCCGGTTTCTAATCCTGGGCGATATGTTCGAGCTGGGCAGCCAATCGCGGGAGGAACATGCTGCCATCTTATCCCAAATCAAAAAACACCCCTTTGCAGGAGTGTTTCTTGCCGGGCCGTTTTTTTCAGAAGCGGCACAAAATTATCCGTTTCATACATTCTCCGATTCGGGAGAATTATGCCGTTACCTGGCCCAAAATCCTATCTCTCGCGGAAATATTCTGGTAAAAGGCTCCCGCGGGGTACAACTCGAAAAAGTGCTCGAAGTCCTTTAGTTGGCCTCCGGTTTTTCCACTTTCAGCACATCGGCAATAGCTTTTTCAAAGGTTGCCTTTGGCAATGCGCCCTGAGCCATTTGTGGTTGCCCGTCAACCGGAACGAAAAGCAACGAAGGAATACTTTGAATTCCAAACATGCCGGCAAGTTCCTGTTCCTGCTCTGTATCTACTTTATAGATAACAATTTTTTCTCCATATTCTTCCTGGAGCTCTTCCAGTACGGGGGCAACCATTTTACACGGTCCGCACCAGTCAGCATAAAAGTCGATCATACAAGGTACTGAACCTTCGTATTTCCAATCTTTATTTTCTTCCCAGTTAAATACTTTCTCTTTAAAACTCTCTTTTGTTAAAAATTCCAACATATCAAAAAATTTATAATATTTACATATTTATAGTTGTCTATATGTTCATATCAAAGACAATGCCACTCAATATGCCACAAAAATAAAACCCATATTAAATCAAATAATTGTAATTTTGTCACGATTTTTTTCGGCATTGTCAGAAAAATAATAAAAAATCACCGATTTTGGCAGAAATGGATAAACAATTGAAAAACAAAATATTTGAAAAAATATCGAAAACAGCCGACCAGATGCAGCAGGAAACCTATGTTATAGGTGGTTATGTGCGCGACATTTACCTGGACAGGCCATCAAAAGATATCGATATTGTGACCATGGGCAGTGGTATTGAGCTGGCGCAGAATGTGGCAAAAACAATTCGTCCCCGGCCCGGGGTCAGTGTTTTTAAAAATTTTGGCACTGCCCAATTACGCTACAAAAATTACGATATTGAATTTGTTGGGGCAAGGAAGGAATCGTACCGAAGCGACTCACGCAAGCCCGTCGTGGAAAACGGAACCCTTGAAGATGACCAGAACCGGCGGGATTTTACTATTAATGCCCTGGCGCTTGGGTTAAACGAACATAATTTCGGGAAGCTTGCCGATCCGTTTAACGGATTAGACGACATAAAGCACAAAATAATCCGTACCCCGCTCGATCCCTCCATAACTTTTTCAGACGATCCCCTCCGGATGATGCGTGCCATACGTTTTTCATCCCAACTGGGTTTTGAAATTGAAACCGGAACCTTACAGGCTATTGCCAAAAACAGGGATCGGATTAACATAGTATCGGCAGAACGAATTGCCGATGAACTAAACAAAATCATGCTTTCCGCCAAACCTTCGGTGGGATTTAAACTGCTGGAGGAGGTAGGTCTCCTGAAAATTATTTTTCCTGAATTGCAAAAAATGAAGGGTGTGGAGGTGGTAAAGGGCATTGGTCACAAAGACAATTTTTACCATACCCTGGAAGTGCTCGACCGGATTACACCCCACACCAGCAACCTTTGGCTGCGCTGGTCGGCATTATTGCACGACATTGCCAAACCTGCCACTAAAAAATTCGTGGAAGGCCTGGGCTGGACCTTTTATGCGCACAACTTTCTGGGCGCAAAAATGATTCCTTCTATTTTTCGCCGGTTGAAACTTCCGCTAAACGAAAAAATGAAATTTGTTCAGAAAATGGTGAAGCTCCATATGCGGCCCATTGTGCTTTCGGAAGAGGAAGTGACCGATTCGGCTGTACGCCGCCTTTTATTTGAAGCAGGCGATGATATCGACGATCTGATGACCCTTTGCGAAGCAGACATCACTTCGAAAAACCCGGAGAAGGTGAAACGCTACATGAAAAATTTCAAAATTGTCCGGGAAAAATTAAAAGAGATTGAAGAAAAAGACGCTGTCCGGAATTTTCAACCACCCGTTACCGGGGAATTGATAATGGAAACATTTGGGTTGGCGCCTTGCAGGGAAGTTGGAATAATAAAAGATGCCATAAAGGAAGCCATCCTCGATGGCGAAATAAAAAACGATTTTGACGAGGCCTATGCATTTATGCTAAAAAAAGCCGCGGAACTGGGGCTCACAGTCAAAAGTCAGGGATAGGCCCGCAATTTTAACAACACCGGCAAATGATCGCTGAAGCCGCCATTGTAGCGGAACCCTGTATAGGTTCTTTTGGTTTTTATGCCACCGTACCTTTCGTCATCTTCTAACAAAAATGGGAGTTGTACAATTTCTGCCCACCCGGGACGTGTAAAAAGTGAGTTGTTCTCGTTCAACAGCGTCCCCGAAACGATTACCTGATCGAAAACCGACCACTGCGACTGGTATTTCAGTGTTCCCAACTCCCCTTCTTCCCAGGAAACTGCAAGGTTATAAAGTCCCGTTGCCTTCAAGTCCCCGGATAAGCTTTCCGCACCCAAATATTCTGTAATACTCTCGCTGTCCGGCGGATCGTTAAAATCTCCCACAATTATAATTTTGGGATTGGAATTCGCTTCCTGCAGATTTTCCACCCGCTCACGCAGGATTTGGGCAGCCAGGTTTCGCCGGGGCTGGCTTTCGAGTAATCCGGAATACCGGGAAGGCCAGTGATTGGCAAATAGATGAAGGGTATCGGTTCCGTGAACAATTCCCGAAACATAAAGAATCTCCCGCGATTTTAACACCTCTCCGCTGGCATTTTCCAAAGGAAAAAACCGGTATTCCAGCGGATAGAAAACGTCGGAGTTGTACAGAAAAGCAACATCGATTCCACGATGATCCGGGGATTCTTTGTGGATGATTTTGTATGGAAACTCCTGAAGCGGTGTATCCGAGAGGAGCTTTTCCAGCACGTAACGGTTTTCAACTTCGCACAAGGCAATCATTTGGGGTGGCGTCCAGCCCGAGGCATTCAGAATTACCTTTGAAATATCGAGCAGTTTTTTATTAAACCGGTTATATGTCCAGCGTCGGTCTCCCCGGGGAGTAAACTCCTCATCCAGGGTTTCCGGATCATCTGTCACATCAAAAAAGTTTTCTGTGTTGTAAAAAAGAACCGAGTAATCTCCGTCAGAATCCTGGGGAAAAGTATTGATGGCAAAAAGGAGAAGAAAACAAAAAAGTAAAAACCTATTCTTCATTCTTTTTTTCAATTCGCTCAAAAGCACCCAGATCGGGTCCGTCGTCTGCCATACGATCCTTGTTCATAATATCCATCTGGAAATCTTTTGCAATGTTGGGGTCGCCAATATCTTTGGCAGGCGATAACGAATCGAGTGCGTAATTAAATTCTTCGTAGGGATCGACAAACAGCGGATCGTATTCCGAACCTTTCCAGATGTTGTTGTACCTGTTTTTATCCGAAGTGTTAAAAGTATCGGGCATCTGAACAATGCAATGATCAAAAAAGTAGTTAAAAGCATTTTCGTTGTTATTGCCAAGTTCTACTTCCCTGTCATTATTGCCGTAAATAATGGTGTTTCCAAAAAAAGCTCTGTTTAAATCGCCGTTGTATGTAACCTTCGAACCATCCGCCTGGTCAACAACCAGTGAGTTCGACAGTACAAACGAAGCAGTTTTGCGCGTTCTGCTCGAGTAACGCCCCCAGTAGTTGGCAATGGTGGTATGGTAAAATTCATATTCTCCGCCTACAAGGAGAGCGGCAGCATAAAAACCACAATTGGCAATTAAAGTATTATAGGCCACTATTTTCGATTTCAGCGCAAACAACCCGGCATAGGCCATATTTTCAATCCTCGAATTGGACAGTTGAAGGGAAGCGTATCCCTCATTTTCAATGGTACCAACCTGTAGCCCGATGTTGGCATTTTTAATGGTAGTGTAATCGAAAATATTGTTGTGGCTTCCCGAGAAAAGAACAATCCCGTTCCACTGATCCGGTATATTCCTGTACGATTCTTCCAGCCTGTCGGACAAGAACATTATTGGTTCACTAAAGGTCCCTTCAGCCTGAACAGTTCCGCGAACGTAAAGCCCGGCGCCTTTGTGGAAATGAATGCGGGTTCCCGGTTCTATGGTAAGGGTGGAAGTACTGTCAACATACGCGTAGTCATAAACAAGGTAAGGTTTATCCGATGTCCAGGTAGTTGTTTCAATGTTCTCCCCTTTTACCGGAGTAAAATCCTGCCCGTAAGCAATCAGTTTAATATTCTGGCTGTTGGAATTGGTTGTAATTTCAACGGAATCCTGTACTACCATTGGAAGATTTTGTCCATTCGGATCAATTGTTACTTCCACAAAAATAAAAACACTGTCTTTTGCCGGCACTTCCAGCTCATACGCCTCGTTGGTGCTTTTTCCGTTTATGTTTAACCTGAAATTGGAAAAATCGCCTCCGGCAACGCGTATCCGGGAAATTAAAACATCCTCGTTGTATGGGTTATACACCTTGAGGTTCCGGGTGGTTGAGCCGATAGTTGTAAAAATAGTATCGAACATTACCGTATCGGCAGAAAACTCTAACTGTGCGTCGGGCGAACTCATATATCCCTCATCTTCACACGAAAAGAGCGAAAGAAGGATTAAAGCAATTGCTGATATTTGAAGCAGATACCTGGCCAATTCCCGAAAGATTTATTACTACAACGGTTATTACTTAGTTCTTATTACCACAAATATAAGAAATCATTTTACAATTTTTAACATTTTTTTACGGCTATTTCATTTTTAATGAAGATTTAAAAGATATGAAATATAAACCGAGTAAAGTGAAAATTCCATTCAGTATAAGCAACTCAAATCCAAACTGGTACCCATAAAAAAGAAATTCAGAATATTTAGAAATAAAAAAGCAGATAACCGGCGAACTAATTCCCACAACAGGTACCCACCGATCCCTCACTTTTCTTTTTGAAAACATTCCGAAAACAAAAAGCCCCAGAATAGGCCCATAGGTATAACCGGCCACGGTGAAAACAGCCACAACAATGCTTTCATCGCTGATAACCCTAAAAACGAGGATGATGGCTGCCAGCAGGAATGAAAACATCAGGTGTGCACCTTTTTTAATTTGTTGTTTTTTTTGTTCTTCGTACCTGTCAATTTTCAGAAAATCGATACTGAAAGAAGTTGTAAGAGCAGTAAGGGCCGAATCGGCACTTGAATAGGCAGCTGCGGTAATGCCAAGTAAAAAAGCAATTGCCACCGGGAGCCCCAATGAATTCATGGCAATTAAAGGATAAAGATCGTCCGTTTTTTCGGGGATTGCCAACCCGGTTTCTTCGGCAAAAACATACAACAACAATCCCAGGCAAAGAAACAGGAATACGGCAACAAGAAACGAAAAACTAAAAACCACCATGTTCTTTTGGGCTTCCTTTTTGTTTTTACAGGTAAGGTTTTTCTGCATCATATCCTGATCCATTCCTACCATCACAATGGTGATAAACATTCCGGCAAAAAACTGTTTAAAAAAGTTATTGCCCGACTGCCATTCCCAAAAAAATATTTGGGAAGAAGGATCCGCCGATATCTTTTCTACCAATCCCTGGCTGTCTAAACCCAGGTTGCGGGTGATGGCGACAATGGTAAAAATTACCGCACTCACCAGGAAAAGTGTTTGCAAGGTATCGGTCCAGACAATGGTTTTTATGCCCCCGCGAAAAGTGTACACCCAAATGAGGGCGATGGTTACCACTACCGTTACACTGAACGGGATATTGAATGCATCGAAAAAAGCGATTTGCAGCACACCGGCCACAAGGTACAGCCGGAAAGCTGCACCAATAAGTTTCGATATCAAAAAGAAAAACGACCCGGTTTTGTAGGAATAAACCCCAAAACGCTGGTCGAGAAACGAGTAAATAGAAACCAGGTTTAACCGGTAGTACAGTGGAATGAGGAAACCAGCCACCAGCCAGTAACCTGCGATGTTCCCGAATACAAATTGTAAATAGGAAAACGCAGAATTGCCCACTTCTCCCGGAACGGAAATGAAGGTAACCCCCGAAAGGGTGGCGCCCACCATACCAAATGCAACCAGCAACCAGGGAGATTTCCTGTTAGCGGTAAAAAACGCCTGTGTGTCGGTATTGCGCGAGGTAAGCCTCGAAATGCCAACCAAAACGAAAAAATAACCGAGAATAAGGCTTAAAACCAGATAGGGGCTCATAACTATTCAAAATCGGGGTATAACAAATATTTCTTTCGCATCTGCTTGTATTTTTTCAGATGGGGCTGCCAGCTTTCGGTAATCTCTTTTTCTGATAATCCCTGCCTGATTTGGCCAATCATTTTATCGGTACCGGCCAGCAAGTTCAGCCAGCGTTCGCGGGTAAGAAATTCTTCCTCTTTTTCGTATTGATTATAAAAATCAAGAAAAAAACCGAGGGTAAAATCAGGGACGTTTTCCAGCTTTCGTAAGTCAACTCCGTAACACACTTTTCCCTGGTTAAGCGGATTTACGGCAACATGGGGAATACTCCGGGGAGTAAACTGAAAATCGCCTAATTTCGGGTCCGGCCCCCCCAGTACCTGAAACGGAAAATCGGTACCGCGTCCGACACTCACACTGGTAGCTTCAAAAAAACAAAGCGAAGGATAGAGTCGGACGGCCAAATCGTTGGGAAGGTTGGGCGAAGGTGGTACCGGCAGTGAATAGCTCATGCTATGTGAATAATTCCGGACCGGTATTACTGTAAGTTCACATTTATTATTCGAATCAAGCCATTGTTCCCCGTTAATCATTTGCGCCAGTTCACCCACAGTGCA
>CAYRBS010000025.1:15650-17338 GCA_964422335.1 uncultured Mariniphaga sp.
GAAATTCCGGTTCCAGTACCGGGCCGGCCACGTAATCGCCATTGGGATTGGGCCGATCGAGCACCAGCAGCGGTTTTTCATTTTCAGCACAAGCTTCCATTACTAAATGCAGGGTGGAAATATACGTATAAAACCGGCAGCCCACATCCTGTATATCAAAAATCACCACATCCAGTCCGGACAGGTGTTCCGATGTAGGCTTCCGGTTATCGCCGTATAGTGAAACCACCGGGATTCCGGTTTTGTCGTCCACCCCGTCCTCAATTTTTTCGCCGGCAGAAGCATCGCCGCGGAACCCGTGTTCCGGAGCAAATATTTTGGTTACCTCCACATTTTGTTGCTGCAAAAAATCAACGAGATGAATTTCACCCGTCATTGAAGTATGGTTGACAACCAATCCAACCTTTTTGTTTTGAATAAGATGCAGGTATTCCCCGGGTTGTTCAGCCCCGGTTTTAATTTCCCCGGTATTGTTTCCCATGCAGGACCATGACAAAAAAACCAGGGTAAGAAATCCAACGAATTTTAACATGTGCACTCCATTTCAATTGTGCGCGCTAAAATACCAATTGAATTTCCGAAAACCTAAAAAATTAATCCGTATTTCCGAATGGAACGGTAAAGCCAAGCCAGGGAACAGCAAATAATTCGGCATCGGTACCAAAGGGAATAAAAAGCCCAAAATCGAGTGCTGCCTTTTTGATTATCCAGCGGGCACCCCCACTAATTGTTCCACCTCCGCCATTGTCAGTTCCTATGTAATAGTTTTCCGAAAGAATGTACCAGCGAGAGGAGAGCCTGAACATTCCGCTGAAGTTGACA
Organism: uncultured Mariniphaga sp.; assembly: GCA_964422335.1. Taxonomy (GTDB): domain Bacteria; phylum Bacteroidota; class Bacteroidia; order Bacteroidales; family Prolixibacteraceae; genus CAYRBS01. Next base: position 16,473 of record CAYRBS010000025.1, read on the forward strand.
AGGGGCGAAGACGCCCATTCACCGTCGGCAAATCCGTATCCCAGGCCAATACTTACATTATTGTCAGGAGAACCGAAAGTGGATACACCGTAAGCGATGCCAAATCCTCCCACATTTTCTCCCAACACAGTTCCTGCCATCACTCCTGCACCCAGGTTAAACTTATCTTTTTCGATGGGGAATGAAAGCTTGGGATTTACAAAAACCGGTGTGGGCGCACCACCGAAAAAGAAAAGCGGGATAACACTGCCCCCGATGGAAAAGTTATCTGTGAGTCCGTATGCAAACTGGTTCCAAAGCACCCAGATATTTTGGTAATAGCCTTCGCCTTTCCTGAGGCCGTAACCGTTTGGCGACCAAAAATAGCGCGATGACTGCGGATTGGGAAACCATATCTGCCCGTCTCTGATTTGCTGCGGAAGAACGGCCTTTTGTGATTTGATGTCACGTTTCAGAAGCGAAATTTCCCCCACGTTCAGGGTAGAAAGGGTCAGTTTTTCCGAATCCTGTTTAATGATTTTTCCAACGTACTCGTTTCCATCGCGGGTTTCAATCCTTACCATCGAAGAATCTGCCGCTGTTTGTGCGTTCACCCAAATAAACGACGATATAAAAAACACAAACAATAAAATTAGTTTAACAGCTTTCATTCCTGAAATTTTTAATTTGATTCTTAAAAACTGAATGAAAGATATGAAAATCCCGGGTATCAAACAATACCCTGTGAGGCTTGAAATTAACGGCGATTTTGCTTCTGGGCGGGCCTCCGGTCATTTTTTCTGCCGCCGGGCTGTCCTTTTTTTCCTTTGCTGAACTTTTTCCGGTTTGGTTTTCCCCTCGATTTAACAATTTTCCACTCCGGACCT